>DASURJ010000269.1:0-6710 GCA_036280115.1 Gemmatimonadaceae bacterium | reverse complement strand
ACCCCAATTCCGCCTTTACTCCGATCTGAGCGCGACCATGGGGTGCACCTGCGTCGCGCGCAGGGCCGGGACGATAGCCGCCGCCAGGACCGCAAGGCCAAGCACCACCGCGCAGACCAGGTAGGTTGCGGGATCTGCCGCCGTGACGCCGTAGAGCATGCTCCGCATGGCCCGGCCGGCGAATAGCGCCCCCACGGCGCCTATGATCCCACCAGCCGCCGCAATGCTCAGCGCCTGCCCCAGGATCATCTTCAACACCCCACGCTGCTCCGCGCCTAACGCCATCCGAATGCCGAGCTCGCGGCGACGCTGCGCGACGGCGAGGGAGAGCACACCGTAGATGCCGATCGCGGCCAGCAGGAGCGCTGTCAACGCGAACGTGCTCAGTACCCGCGTGGCGAACCTGTTTCGCGCGGTCGCATCGAACATCCGCTCGCGCAACGTCGCGATCTCCGACACCGTGTGGTTGCGATTCACAGCGCGGACCTCGCGCGGCACGGCTGCGCCAAGCATGGCGGGGTCGCCGGTCGTACGCACGAACAACATCGCTCGGCTGCGATTCCACTGTGCCAGCGGGAAGAACACCGCCGGTTTGGGCTCGGCCTCGATGTCCTCGTACCGGACGTCGCCCGCGACGCCGACCACGTGGATGGTCTGCTCGCCGCGCGGAGACGGCGTAGTGAGCGGGTCATCGGCCCCCCAGATGGTTCGCGCGGCCGTCGAGTTGATGACCATCACCGGCTGACTCTCGCGCCGATCATCCCCGGTGAACTCGCGCCCGCGCACCATGGGAATGCCGAGCGTCGCGAAGTAGTTGGGCGAGACGACGTGGAACGAGACGTGTGCGTCCTCGGTGCGGCCGGCGACGCGGATGGACGTGCCCTCGCAGTGGTCGCCGACCGGCGCACAGCTCCCGGCAGCCACACTGGTGACGCCCGGGAGCGCGGCGACGCGCTGGACGATCTCATCCCAGAGCGGTCCGACCGGTTGCCCGGCCGGGCGGCCGGACGCGAGCGAGACTCTCGCGGTCAACACGCCGTCCGGACGATACCCGACCTGGGCGTCGAAGAGGCGACTCAGGCTTCGTACCATGAGCCCGGAGGTCACGAGCAGCACGACCGCCAGCGCGATCTCCGCCATCACGAGTGCGCCGCGACTCGTCAGGCGGCGGAGGCCAGTGAACGTCGGGGTGGCGACGGCCCCCGTACGCATCGCGTCGGCGACGGGCAGTCGCGCGGCTGCGATCGCGGGGACGAAACCGGCAACAAGCCCCGTGAGGAGCGCGACCACGACCGCTACGAGGATCGCTCGTCCATCGAGCGCAATGCTGCCCAGGGAGATTGCGGTGAGCGTACCGCGGACGGTGGAGAGGTTTGCCGCGGCGAGCGGCGCCGTTGCTGACAGCGCGCGCACGGCAAACGCAGCAAGGACGAGACCGGCGACCACGCCGAGCCCGGAGAGGATGACGCTCTCGGTGAGCAACTGCCTGACGAGTCGCCCCTGCCCCGCCCCGATCGCGAGCCGAACCGCGAGCTCGCGCCGTCGCGCCGCGGAGCGCGCGAGCAGCAGGTTCGCGACGTTCACGCACGCGATGAGCAGCAGTAGCGACACGGCCACGGCGAGCACGATAACCGACTGACCGACCATCGGGTCGACGCGGAGCTCCTGCAGCGTGTAGGCGGTCGCCCGCCAGGCCGGCTCACCGTCCGGCGGGTATGTCGCGTCGATGATGCGGCCGACATCCGCCATCGCGGCTTTCGCGGCGTCCGACGTGACGTTCGGGGCGAGCCGAGCGACGACCTCGAACTGGTGAGTGCGGACACCCTGCAGGGTACTGAGCCCGCGCACGGCAGTGAACAGCGGCCAGATGCGCGCGTTGCCGGTCATACCGGCGAATCCCGGCGGTGCGACGCCAATGATCGTGTATCGCTGCCCGAACACGTCCAGCGTACTGCCGACGGCCTGTTCAGACGCCCCGAAGCGGTCGCGCCAGTATGCGTCGCTGATCACGATCGAGCGGTCGCCGCCGGTCGGCCGGTCTTCGGCGTCCTGGAAGAATCGGCCGCGCTGTGGCTGGATCCCGAGAATCTGGAAGTAGCGCGCACTCACCGACTCGCCGAGCACGTGCTCGGCGCCGTCGTCGCCGGCGACAGTGAACGCGTCGGCCACGTGGATCGCGGTCTCGCTGAACGCCCGGTTGTTGGCGAGGAAGACCTGGTACTTCGGGTACGACCACACCATGTCGATCTCCCCCGCGCCGAACTGGACGGGCATGCGCAGGAAGACGGACATGAGTCGCTCCGGCTCGCGGAATGGCAGCGGCCGGAGGAGCGTGGCGTTGACGACGCTGAAGATCGCGGCTGTCGCGCCGATGCCGACGGCGAGGATGAGGATCGCGATGGCGGTGAACGCGGGGTTCGCGCGCAGCATGCGCAGCGTGTGGCGGACGTCGTGGCGGACGTCCTCGAAAATCGCCGTCTGCATGGGAGGGGCTCGCGTGAGTTAGCCCCGTTTCGACAGTCGGGTGGGGACCGAGGTTTGAGGCTGGGACGAAAGGAGGGCAGTGAATGAGTCTGTGCGACGGGCCAGGTGGCTCTCGGACGAAAGGCCCCTCTTTCGGGACGCGCGGTAGAGGGGGCCTCCACGCGCGAGCAAAGCCAACCCGACGCAAACACTCATTCCACAGCCGTCCTGCATCCGATGCGAAGAATCGGGATGACAACCGCCCCTCGACGCGTCATCTTCCGCTCGACCGCACTTACGGACGAGGCCACGAGATGGGCATGGCGCGAAAAGGCAAAACGGTAGGGACGAAGAAGGCCGCCGCCAGGAAGACGGCTGCATCCTCGAAGTCTGCGAAGAAGGCCGTCAGCAAGCCGGCCGCGAAAAAGCAGTCCGCTAAGCCTGCCGACAAGCAGTCACCCTGGGCGTACGTCTTCACGCCGCGCGCGCCGCGCGAGCGGCGCTACTGGCTGGTCAAGTCCGAGCCCGACACGTTCTCGTTCGACGACCTCCTCGCCGCGAAGGACCGGACGACGCACTGGGATGGCGTTCGGAACTTCGCCGCGCGGAACTTCATGCGCGATGGCATGAAGGTGGGCGATCAGGTGCTGTTCTATCACTCGAGCACGAATCCGCAGGCGATCGTCGGGGTGGCCGAGGTCGTGCGCGAAGCATACCCGGATCACACTGCGTTCGACCGGTCGCACCACGGGTACGACGAGGACTCCGACCCTAACGACCCAACCTGGTACATGGTCGATCTCCGCGCGGTGAAGCCGCTCGCGCGCCCCGTCACGCTCCCCGAGATCAAAGCGCGGCGCGATCTCGCGACGATGGTGCTGCTTCGCATCGGACGGCTGTCGGTTACGCCGGTGACCGCGGATGAGTGGAAGGTTATCAATGAGATGGGGGGATAACGGCGAAGTGCGAACGGCGAAGTGCGAACGGCGAAGTGCGAACGGCGAAGTGCGAACGGCGGTGCGAACGGCGAGGCGCGAACGGCAGTGCGAACGGCGGTAGTATAGACCCGGCTCGGGCGGCGTGTTCTCCGCGACACCTCCCTCGCACGGGAACCCACACCGAAATGCCAGTCACGCTTCGCCTCGCGATCATCCTTCCGCTCTGCGCGGGTGCGTTCGGCACCGCGGCTCCGTCGCCATCCGCCGCACAGCGCCCGCGCACCCCGGCCCAAGCGCACGGCACGCCTGCATCGCCGACACTCACCTGGCCGGACAGCACGACCTGGCGCCACCTCGGCCCCGCCGCCTTCGGCGGACGCATCGATGACATCGAGGCCGTGGCCGACGACCCGCGCATCATCTTCGTCGGCTCCGCGTCGGGCGGGCTGTTCCGGAGCGTGAACGGGGGTACGACGTGGGAGCCGGTGCTCGATCGCTACGCCAACTCGCTCTCCGTCGGCGACGTCGCCATTGCGCCGAGCGACCGGAACGTCGTGTGGGTCGGCATGGGCGAGCCGAACAACCGGCAGAGCTCCACGTGGGGTGACGGCGTCTACCGCTCCCTCGACGGCGGCACGACGTGGCAGCACATGGGACTCCGCGACACACAGAACGTCGGGCGCATCGTCATCGATCCGCGCGACCCGAACACTGTCTTCGTCGCTGCGGTCGGGCACCTGTGGGGGCCTAACGAGCAACGCGGCCTCTATCGCACGAGGGACGGTGGCGCGACGTGGCAGAAGGTTCTTGGCGTCGATGAGCACACTGGGGCCGTGGACGTCGCCATCGACCGCGACGGGCGGACCCTGTTCGCAGCGATGTACCAGCGGCGACGGCGCGCGTTCGGGTTCGCGGGGAGCGGTCCGGGGAGCGGGCTCTGGCGCTCGCTCGACGGCGGTGACACGTGGGAACGCCTCGGGCAAGCGCAGGGATTACCGTCGGGCGACCTCGGCCGCATCGGCGTCGCCATCGCGTCGAGCGAGCCGGACGTCGTGTACGCCGTGATCGAGAGTCGTGCGGGAGGTGTGTTCCGCTCGAACGATCGCGGTCGCACGTGGACCCGGGTGAGCTCCGTGAACCAGCGGCCGAGCTATTACAGCAAGATCCGTGTGGACCCTAACGACGCGAACCGCGTCTGGCTGCTGACCACCTACCTGTACTCGTCGATCGACGGCGGGAAGTCGTTCCTCGTCGACACCGCGGCGCTGGCGCGCGTGCATCCCGATCACCACGCGCTCTGGATCAACCCCGCAGACTCCCGCCACATGCTCCTCGGCAACGACGGCGGATTCTACGTCACGCACGATCGCGGGAAGCAGTGGCAGTTCATCGACAACCTCCCGATCTCACAGTTCTACGACATCACGGTGGACAAGCGAGATCCGTACTGGCTCTACGGCGGCACGCAGGACAACGGGCAGTGGGCGTTCCCGAGCCGCACGTTCTCACGCGGCGGGATGACGAACGCGGACGTCATCAACACCGGCTACGCGGACGGCTTTCAGGCCGCCGTCGATCAGCGCGACCCGAGGTTCGTCTTCACCGAGTCGCAGAACGGCCGCCTCTACCTGTTCGACATGGAGACGCGGGAAGAGCGGTGGATCACGCCGGTTCCTGCGAATCCATCGGAGCGATACCGGTTCAACTGGAATACGCCGATCGTGGCGGTGCCGTACGACTCCAGTCTCGTGTACTACGGCGCGCACAAGCTGCTTCGGACGCGTGACCGCGGCACGACGTGGCAGGAAGCGAGTCCCGATCTCACCACGAACCCCACCGATTGGCGCAACCGTCCGCTCGGTCCCGGCTTCCCCGCTCGGCAAACCTTGTCGCGCGACGACGGCATCTCGAATTACGGCACCATCACGACCATCGGAGTGACCCCGAAAGCACCGGGGACCATCTACGTCGGCACCGACGACGGCCAGGTACAGCTGAGCACCGACGGCGGCGCGAAGTGGACCAACATCACCCGCCGGTTTCGACTCCCGGGTCCGCGCTGGGTGGGCAAGGTGCTCCCGTCGCGGGCGGACGCGCGTGTCGCGTACGTCACGTTCGACGGCCACAACGACGACGACCTCACGCCGTACGTCTTCCGCTCGACGGACGCCGGGGCTTCCTGGAGCTCGATCGCTGGCGACCTGCCTAACGGTGTCGTCGTTCGAACCATCGAGGAGCATCCGCGCAACCCGAACGTAGTGTTCGCCGGGACCGAGTTCGGGTTGTACTGGACGTTCGACGGCGGCCGGCACTGGACGCGCGCGAGCGGGAACATGCCGCCGGTGCGTGTCGATCGCGTCATCCTCAACGACGACACGAATGACTTCATCGTGGCAACACACGGACGCGGCGTCATCGTGCTCGACGACGTGAGTCCGTTGGAGGCGGTTGGCACGCCAGTCGCGCGCGGGGAAGCGAGACTTCTGCCTCCGCGGAGTGCGTGGGCCGCCTACGAGTGGCGCGACCTGCCATGGCCGGCGGCGAACTCGTTCATCGCGCCGAATCCGCCGGTCGGCACGTACATCACCTACGTGCTGGGAGAGTCCGCAGTGTCGAGCGCGCCGGCGCCGTCGTCGTCAGGCGGCGCGTCGGGTCGGTCGAGCGATTCGACACGCGCTCGTTCGCCCGATACGCCCGATAGCGTGACGATCCGGATCGTCGCCGAGAATGGTTCGCTGATTCGATCGCTGCGCGGCCCGGGCGCGCCGGGCACGCATCGCGTGCTCTGGGACCTGCGCGCCGAGATGCCGTTCCTGCCCGCGGCGTCGGACTCCGGGTACTACGGCGCGTACCGCGGGCCGTTCGTGCTGCCAGGACGCTACGGCGTGACACTCGCCGCGAACGGGAGAGCATACTCACAGCAGGTCGAGGTTCGCCCCGATCCGCGCGTCAGCGCGTCTCGCGAAGCGCTCGCGGCGCGGCAGGCAATGTCGCAGCGCGTCGCCGAGTTGAGCGCATTCTACGAGCCCGCCGCGAAGGCGTACGCCGCTGTCCGGGCGGAGCTCACGAGTCTCACCGAGCGGGTGAAGGCAATGCCTGACAAGCCGGCCGGCGTGGACAGCGCGATCGCGGACGTCACGCGCAAGGTCGCCGAGCTGCGACCGAGGCTTGCGCCGAGCTACGGCACGCCGATCGGCCGTGCGTTCGACCTCCTCGGCGCACTGCAGTCGTCGTCGTTCGCGCCCACCGAAGCGCACGGCCGCGTGCTCGACACGGCCACGAAGGACCTTCGGGATGCGATCACGACGC
>DASURJ010000268.1:0-2631 GCA_036280115.1 Gemmatimonadaceae bacterium | reverse complement strand
CGATGACGTGCGGCGAGCTGGCATGATGCGGAGGAAGAGTTGGCGCGGTGACCGACCCGTCGCCGGCGGCGGCGCGGGGGACGGACCCGGAACCTATCGGTGGTCGCCAGCCGGCGGAAGCGCACGCGGCCTGAGCGGCATCACAACGCGTAGGTCCTTGTCGCGTGCGCTGTTGCCCGGACTGACGTGACGGGATAGCTTTGCGCTCTGGTCTCCGTTCGACCGCCCGCCAATGGCCGCCGGCCACGCCGTCTCCTTCGTCCGAATCGCATGTCCTGGTGGAGTCGCCTCCTCGGCGGCAAATCGGAAAGCGACCTGAAGCCGCAGCGCCTCGACTACCTGAGCGAGGCACTCGCGCTGGAACGACAGGGCGACTTCGATGCCGCGCTCACGTCGTATCGGCTCGCGTTGCGCGACCGGCCGAACGACCCGAGGATTCTCCAGAACATGGCGATCGCGTACTCCCGGACGGGACGACTCGACGACGCTATCCGCTGCTACCGGCGCGCGCTCGAGCTCGCGCCCGACCTGTCGGGTGCACATTACGGGCTGGCGTTTCTCCTGCTGAAGCGAAACGATCGCCGATCGGCGGAGCAGCACCTCGAGGCCTTCCTTGGCAAACCGCCCTCGAGCCCCGAGGCGGAGCGGTGGGTTCGCCATGCCGAGCAGACGCTGGCCGAGCTGCGCGCCGGAGGGAATCCAGGGGCCGACGAGAATTAGCCGTGGGACGCGTGCTCGCGGTCGTGAGTCAGAAGGGCGGAGTGGGCAAGACGACGACGGCCATCAACCTCGCCGTCGCGCTCGCGCGCAGTGGAGTGAAGACCCTGCTCGTCGACACGGACCCGCAGGGGTCGGTCCGTTATGGCCTCGGGCTCTTCGGCCCCGAGCACCGGCGGGGCGTATCGGACTTTCTCAGCGGCAGCGCCGAGCTTCACGAGGTCGTCCACCCGACGATCCTCCCATGGCTCCGCGTCGTTCTCGCCGGGAGCATCACCGAGGACGGCGCGCAGGACGCGTATCACCAGCGTTTCGCGGCGTCGCCGCGCCTCGAGGAGCTGCTGACGCGCGCGCGCGAGCGGGGCTACGTCGTCGTCGTGGACACCCCGCCCGGTCTCGGACCGATCTCGCTGCGCGTGCTCCAGGCGTGTGACAACGTGATCGTCCCGCTCCAGTGCGAGCCCCTCGCCTTGCAGACGACGGCACAGATGCTCCGCGGCATCCGCGCCGCGACGGCGGGGAACCCGCAGCTCGTGTTCGACGGTATACTTCTCAGCATGCTGGAACCGGAGAACCCTTCGTCGGCGCGCGTGGCGGAGTTCGTGCGCTCGCAGCTGCCGAGCGAGATGGTGCTCGAGGTCGCGATTCCGCGCTCGAGTGCCTCGATCGACGCATTCGCCACCGGGCAGCCCATCGTGCTGCGGGCTCCGGACGACCCCGCCGCACAGGCCTATCAGAAGCTGGCGGAGCTGCTCGCGACCCGGCTGCAATGAGCGCGCGAAGCCGTTTGGCATTCATGGCCGCGGCGGTTCTGCTGATCGCCGCCTGCTACGCCATCGACGAGCCGGAGAACGGCGTGGAGTCCATCTCCACCCTGATTCCTCCCTATCCCGCGGTCGTCTTCGGCGACCAGTCCCGCGATACGCTCGGGAGTGTCGCCCCCTTTCGGGTCATCGCGTTCGACCAGAATGGAGACACGGTTCATGGGGTCGAGGCGACGTTCGTCCCCCTCCAACGTGGGCTGACGTTCGACGCGCAGGGCATCGCCACCGGCGACAGTGTCGTGCAGGGTGGCGTCGAGGTCGTCGGCACCGTGTTCGGGCTCCAGACGCTGCCGGTGCGCATCCCCGTCACGGTCATGCCGGTGCGGGCCCGAAAGGAAGGCGAGGACACGATCAAGTTCGTGGGACCCGTCAACGCGACCGATACCGCGAACGCCGAGAATCGCAGGGAGCTCCGTCTCATTCTCAGCGGAGACGCGCCGGTGGGCGGGGTGCCCGCGGACACCTTCACGGTGGGCTTCATCGTCGACTTCCGGATCGTGGAGGCACCCGACGCAACCCAGGGAAACGCATCGGCCGTGCTGACGAATGGGTCGCAGATCACCGGGCGGGACACGACGGACCAGAGCGGCATCGCCAGCCGGACGATCCAATTGCGACCGATCTACTTCGGGGATTCCGACGTCCTCAACGGCGTCCGGCCGGATACCGTGATCGTCGAGGCAACCGTCCGCTATCCCGGCGTTCCCGCCGCGGCCTCTCCCGTGCGGTTCATCGTGCCCGTCGTCTGCAAGAATCCCCGGCCCGGCTGCTGACTACGTAAGTCGGCGTACTTCCCCGACGTTCCCAGGCGCCGCTCGGCGCCATATACTGGGGACACGGCATGCCGGTCGTCCCGGCGTGCGCGCTGCAACCGACTTTTCGCGGAGGCATCGATGCTCGCGAGTGGTGGTCCTCGCAACTCTGCCCCGGGCACGCTGAACCGGCTCTTCTTCGACGCCGTTCGCAAGTTCGACAAGCCCGACGCAATGCAGGTGAAGGTCGGCGGCGCCTGGCAGCCGATCTCGCACAAGACGCTCGCCGAACGGGTGCGGCATGCCGCGCTCGGCATGCAGGAGCTGGGCATCAGGGC
>DASURJ010000267.1:0-2687 GCA_036280115.1 Gemmatimonadaceae bacterium | reverse complement strand
TGGTCTTTGGGTTCGAGGCGACTGGTCGATGGTCGGTGGGGGATGGATGGTGGTCGGGAGTTGACGGTCTTTGGCTCGATATGGTGACTGCCACCGCGGTCGATGGTTGGTCGAGATCGCGGCACAACCGACTGGCGTTCCGCCGTAAGAAAGCCGCCTCAGATGAATGACTACGGCCCGCCGCGAAGCGGCGGGCCGCCTCCACAGAGCCCGAAGACCATCAACCATCAACCACCATCGATTCCCCAGCGACCAACGACCAGGCAGTTGTCCCATCGGCCAGTCGACCAGGCTTTCCCCATCGACCAGTCGATCGACCGCCATTGATCAATCGCGATCGTCGATTCTTCCGGCGTGAACCGGCTGTCCGGGCCGTGCCTCGGCGGCGGCGACAGCGGCGATGAATGCGTCGACGTCCGTCCAGGGGCCGTCCCAGCGCTGGCCATTGATGAAGAACGTCGGCGTGCCGTTCACTCCGCTGCGCACTCCGCTCATGAAGTCGTCCCGCACGCGACGCTCGATGCTGGTGGCCGTGAGATCCCGCGCGAATCGCTCGGCGTCGAGCCCGATCTGCTCGGCATATCGCGCCAGGGCACCGTCATCGAGCGCGCGCTGGTGCTCGAAGATGAGATCGTGCATCTCCCAGAACTTTCCCTGTGCGCCCGCGGCCTCGGCCGCCTCCGCCGCGTGCACTGCGTGCGGGTGGATCTCCGCGAGCGGGAAGTTGCGGAACACGAAGCGGAGTCGGTCGCCGAGTGCCCGCCGCACCGCCTGCACGATGGGGTGGGCCATGCCGCAGTAGGGACACTCGTAATCGCCGTACTCCACGAGCGTCACGGGTGCGTCGGCTGGACCGATCGCGTGGTCGCACTCGCGCACGGCGGGGGTCAGGGATCCGTGGGTCATCGGAGTCTCCAGTATGGTGAATCGTGGTTGGTCGTCAGGCGTCGGCCGATGGGAGCGCGGGCGCGTGCGCGGGGAGCGACTCGAGCGCTCGCAGGATGCCGTCGGCTCCCGGGTTCACGCCGACGGGCGAGACGTAGCTCCAGCGGATGATCCCGTCGCCGTCGATGACGAAGAGGGCGCGCTCGCTGAAGCCCTCCCGCTGGCGGTACACGCCGTACTGTCGCGCGACGTTTCCCTTCGGCTCGAAGTCGCTCAGGAGCGGAAAGTGGAGCCGGCGCTGTGTCGCGAACTCGCGGTGACTCCACACGCCGTCCACCGAGATGCCGACGATCGTCGCGTCGTGCTCGCGGAACAGCTCGTGGAGCTCGTTGTAGAGCGCGAGCTGGTCGCCGCACACGGGACTCCAGTCGGCCGGATAGAAGACGAGCACCACGGGTGTGCCGCGCAGCTCGCGGAGCAGGAGCACCTGATCCGGCGTGACGTTGAGCGCGAAGTCGGGCGCGGGAGATCCGGGAGGCAGGGCGTCGGTGCTGGAACGTGAATCAGTGGTCATGTGCACGGGAATCACCTCGTGAGCGGTGTGGCGTGACGCCGGAGCGTCGGTTGGAGCACCTCGGTGATGGTGAGCGGCTCGGCGCGCGCGAACGCCGCCGCGTGAACTCCGAGCGCAGTATCCGGAGCGCCGAGCGACGAGGGTATTGTCCGTTGGTATCGGGCAACGCGGCTCGGAGCGAGGCCTGCAGTCGCCGCCCTGGGTGATCGCCGGAGGCCACGCGGCGCGGTGAGCAGGACGACATCTCCTAACGACAAAGCGCCGAGCCCCTCGGGGTCGGCGCCTTCGTGCCGTCGCCACGGCCCAGGGACGAGGAAGCCGGTCAGCCACCACGTCCACGTGCCCGTGAACCCGGCGTGGCCCGAAGTGACCATAAGCGGCCATGCCCAAGTCGCCGAACGGCTGATAGCATAGCCGACTCGGCTGATACCAAAGTATTATGGATTACCGACTGCCAAGTGACGCATGTTTATTCTCGACGTCGCCGGGAGCACCTGACTCGGGCAGAGGGATCGCTTCTGTGAACCTCTTGCGCGGAAATTGATGGCGCGACGTGCGCTCCTTCCCCCCCCCGCGCCGCGGACGCTCCGGAGAGAATCCCCGCATTGAGACCTGTGATGGCCATATCCCCCCTCGTCTCGGTCGTCGACGACGACGAGTCGGTTCGCGAGTCGCTCCCGGACCTGCTGCGTGAGTTCGGGTTTGCCGTGGAGGCATTCGCGTCCGCTGAGGCGTTTCTCGCGTCCGGCGCCGCCGCCAGGACGGACTGCCTCGTGCTCGACATCCGCATGCCGGGCATGTCCGGGCTGGACCTGCAGCGCGAGCTCAAGCAGCGCCGGCAGGCCATTCCGATAGTGTTCATCACCGCTCACGGCGACGAGACGCTCCGTCCGCGGCTGATCGCGGCGGGCGCTGTCGACTGTCTACTGAAGCCGTTCAGCGATACGATCCTGCTGAAAGCGGTCAACGCCGCGCTCGGGCGAAGCTGACGAACCGCCCGGACCGCGCACGGGAGCTGCTCGGGCGCGATGCGAGGGAGCGCAACCGACCAGCACACGAGAGGACGTCCGATGTCAAACGCCACGCCGGTTGTGTTCATCGTCGACGACGACGTCTCGGTACGCGAGTCGCTGGACGCGCGCATTCGTCTCGAAGGCTGGAGCCCCGAGACCTTCGGCTCCGCCCGGGAATTCCTCGCGCGCCCACGGTCGACGGTGCCGAGTTGCCT
>DASURJ010000266.1:0-2579 GCA_036280115.1 Gemmatimonadaceae bacterium | reverse complement strand
GTGAGAATCTGACCGGCGTTCTGTGGGCGCCTGTCCGGATCTTTCTCGAGGCATCGCATCACGAGCGACGCGAGCGCAGGCGGGATGTCCGGACGCACCTCAGTGATAGGTGTAGGCGGCTCGGACAGATGAGCAGCGAGGAGCGCGTGTGGCGCTTTGCCGTGGAACGGGGTTTTGCCGGTGAGTGTCTCGTACGCGGTAACGCCGAACGCGTAGAGGTCCACGCGGTAGTCGGCGTTGGGGTCCGCGGCGATCTGTTCCGGCGCCATGTAGCCTGGCGTGCCGAGGGATGCACCGGCCGCCGTGAGGGTCCCCTGGGAGGCAATGCCTGGCGTCCGGCGGGCGACGTCGAGTGCCTTGGCAACGCCGAAGTCGGCGACGACGGCCGAGCCGGCGTGGAGCAGGACGTTGTCGGGTTTGATGTCGCGATGGACGATGCCACGTTCGTGGGCGTACGCGAGGGCGCGCGCGATGTCGCGGAGCACGCCGACGGCGTCCACGATGCGCAGGCCTCCGCTGCGGGCGATCCGGGCGCGAAGCGATTCGCCATCCACATACGGCATGACGAGATACGGTCGCCCGCCCATCTCGCCGGCGGACAGGACCGGGACGATGTGCGGGTGCTGCAGCCCGGCAATGACGAGGATCTCTCGCCGGAAGCGCTCGGCGTTGACGTCCGCCATGAGCTCCGGCGCGAGGACCTTCACGACCACGCGGCGTTCGAGTGTCTGATCGTAGGCGACGAAGACGCGCGACATGCCCCCGCCGCCGAGCTCGCGCTCGACGGTGAAGGTGGTGCCCAGGGCATCGCGGACTTGATCGGCTAACGACAAGGAAATCGGGGATCGGGAATCGGGGGCTGCGCGGTTCGAGCTGATAGCTGATAGCTAATAGCTAATAGCTGCTCTTTTTCGACATCATGGCGACCGTCAGGGTTGGTGTTTCATTGACACCGACTGGCACGGCGGCCAGCCTTCGCGGTCCCGCTCGCTGCCTTCCTTCACTTCCCGCATGGGTCCCACGGGTCGATTTCTCGCAGCTCTCATGCTGGCTGCGCTTTCCGGGGTAATCTCGGGTGGCGATCTGCTCGCACAAGATACCACGGGGGCTCCGGTCATCCGGCGCGTCGAGATACACCGTGGTGCCGTGTTCGATTCGGTCGAGGCGGCGGCCTTCTGGGGGTTTCGCCTCGTCAATGCGTTGCACATCGACACGCGCCCGTACGTCATCCGACGGGAGCTCCTCTTCGCGCCGGGCGAGCCGTTCGACACCGCGCGCGTGCACGAGTCGGAGCGGAACCTTCGCGCGCTCGGGATCTTCCGTGACGTCGCGATCGATACGGTTTCGACCCCCGCGGGATTGACCGTGCGCGTGCACACGACGGACGGGTGGACGACGAACGTCGGCTTCGGGATCCAGACGAGCGGCTCGGAGCGCGTGCTCAATGTGTTCATGCAGGAAGTCAACCTGCTCGGCACGCGGACGATCGCGACGTTAGGCTACCAGAGCGATCCCGATCGAAGCTCGGTGGTCGTCGGCTTCGACACGCCGCGCGTGATCGCGGATCGCGTGGGGATCGGGGCGTCGTACTCGCAGCGGTCCGACGGGCACTCGGTGGGCGCGTCGATACGGTATCCGTTCCTGAACCTGTCCGCGCGGCGCGGGGCGTCGTTAGGGTGGTCCCTGTTCGATGGCCGCGTGTTGCACTACGAGCGCGGGATGCGGAGCCGTCCCGACTCGGCGCGGCGCAAGTTCGCCCTCCTGCGAAGCGAGGGCGCCATCGCGCTCCGCGCGAGCCCCCGCGGGTACGTGCACCTGGGGTTGACGGCGCAGGTCCGCCGCGACGACTTCGGGCCGGAGGGTGGGAGCGCCGAGATCCCTCGCACGATCACCGCGGCCGTTGGGCCGTACATCGCCATACGGTCGCCGCGGTACATCCGGGTGCGGAACTTCCAGGCGATGGCGCGCGTGGAGGACGTCGATCTCGGGCCTTTCGTGCGCGTGGACCTGGCGGCGGCCCCGCGGGCGTGGGGCTACGACCGGGATGGGATCGGCGGTCGCGTGGGCGTGTCCGTCGGCGCGCGGGTGCCGGTGGGATTCGTCCAGGTCGGCGGTTCCGCGGGCGGACTCCGGTCCAGCGCCGGGACTGACTCCTCGAGCCTCGACGGCTACACGATGGCGGTCGTGCAGCCTAACGACAGACATCTGATCGTTGCCCGCGTCGCTGGCGGCCAGCTGAACGATGCGCCGTTCGGTGTCGAATACGACCTCGGCCTCGGATACGGGATACGCGCCTTCCCGTCGCACGCGTTCACGGGCGACCGCTACTACCTGACGAACGCCGAGTACCGTTGGCTGGCCGTGCCGCGGCTGTTCCGGATCGTGGGCGTCGGCGTGGCGGCGTTCGTGGATCACGGGGGCGCGTGGTTCCGCGGCGATGCGCGTCGCTCGGGCACGAACGCGGGGCTCGGTCTCCGCATCGGCTCCATTCGCTCGGCGGGATCGCTCATCGGACGGCTCGATTTCGCGTATCGGTTCGAGAGCGATATCGAGCCGGGAGGGTGGGTGGTGTCGTTGGG
>DASURJ010000265.1:0-5672 GCA_036280115.1 Gemmatimonadaceae bacterium | reverse complement strand
TATGCGGGCGAGGAACGGGAGCAGTTCGTGGTCGGTTGAACCGTCCGCCCAGCGAGCGTAGATCGGGTAGCCGTGCATCGAGAGGAGATCGCACACCTCGGAGGCTTCACGCGGCCCGAGCTGCCGATCGTCTTCGAGGTCTTCCATGTGCAACCCGACCGTCACGAGCGCGGTATCGTCCGCGCCGCGGATCGCGGAGGTGACGCGCGCAAGCCAGGCGCGCGCGGCTGCCCTGGTCGGGGGATCACGCAGTTGGAGTTCTCGTTGCCGAGATCCCACGCCCAGACGGCGGCATGACCGGTGAGGGCTGCAGCGGCCTCGGCGGCAAAGAGCGCCTGAGCAGCTCCGACCTCCGCATCGGAGTACCAGTTGCGGAGCCCGGTCTCGGCGACCCTGCCACCCGAAACGACCCGGAAGCGAGGAGCACCGTCCGAGCCTCCCAGCGCCCACGCCGGGATCCAGTTCACGCCGCTCATGTGACCCGTGAAGAGGGTGGGGATGAGAGCGAGCTCGGACTCACCCGCGAGATCGGCGACCGCAATGAGCCGCTCGAGCATCTCTCGGTCGACTCGGTTTGGGGCCGGTTGAAAGTCTCCCCAGGTGAGAAACACCCTCACGGAGTCGAGACCGCAGGCCGCGATCCGCGCAAAGTCGGTTGCGACCTCCGCGGCATCGAACTTCGACCACCAGCTCATCGCGGTGCGGGCGGGCCAGTAGTTGACGCCGACCCGGAACCGCTGCCCCAGCGAGCTTGTGCTCAGCGGACGCCCTCTTTGCGGGTCTGTGCGTCTCGGTGGAGCTCGACGACGCGCCGATAGAGGGCGAGGTAGTCGTCCACCATCCGCTCGACGTCGAAGCGCGCTGCCACCGATGCGCGCACGGCTTCGCGGTCGAGCTCGCCCGAAGCATGGACGGCGGCAACCGCCTCCTCCTGAGTATCGACGAGGAAGCCGTTCTTGGCATGATTGACGATCTCCGCCATCGAGCCGCGCCGCCGCGCAATGACCGGCGTGCCACAGGCCATCGCCTCGACGACGCTGAAGCCGAACGGCTCGTCGAAGTTGACGAGATGGAGAAGTGCCCTCGCGCCGCCGAGCAGGCCGCCACGTCGTTCAGGGCCGACCGGTCCGGCGTAGCTCACGCGCTCCCCGTCGAGCCGCGGCTCGACGAGCTGTTCGAAGTAGCTGCGGTCCTGGATGATCCCGGCGATCGTCAGCGGCATGCCCGTACGCTCGGCGACGTCGATCGCCTCCACCGTCCCCTTGTCCGGATGGATCCGCCCGAAGAACAGGAGGTAGTCCCCCGGCGTCCGCTGGAGCTCGAATTCGCTCAGGTCGATTCCGTGATGGATCGTGGCCACATAGTCGAGACGCTTGTGCCGGTCGGCATCGCTGATCGCGACGTAGTAGCCGCGCCCGTTGTACTTCTCGAACACGGGAACGATCTGCTGCGATGAGAACCCGTGGATGGTCGTCACGACCGGTGTGTCAACCAGACCGCTGTAGGTCAGCGGCAGGAAGTCGAAACTGTTGTGAATCACGTCGAACTCGGTGGCGCGTTCGAACACCTCCGAGATGTGCAGCGCCTCCCACGCCTTCGGATGCAATGCCGGATCCTCCGAGTAGCCGGTCGGCGCCGTGCCGACGAGCTGAGCAGTCGTGACGGAGTCGGCGGTCGCGAACAAGGTGACGGCGACTCCCCGCCTGACCAGCCCCTCGGTCAACAAAGAGGCGAACTGCTCCCAGGGACCGTACCCCCGCGGCGGTACCCGCCAAGAGATCGGCGCGAGGATCGCGACCCGCAAGGTCATCTGCCTACGTAGACGGTTGTTCTGCGACCTGGGCAAGGATCCAGGCGTCGGCCTCGGCGAGGCCGACGCCGCGGCAGAGCGCGACCTCCGCGGTAAGTAGCGTGCGCGCCTGCACATAGAGCTGCCGGTCCCACGCTCCGGTCGATCGACCGCTTGCGCCGGCTGCGAGCCGCTGCTCGCGCCGGAGTCCGTCGCGAACCACTTCCGCCAAGGCCGTCGCCTCCCCGGCCGCCACCTTGTCGCGAGTGACGCGGTAGCGCCTCGACCATGGCTCGACCGGCACCGAGGCCTCCTCACCGAGAGTGCGTCGCACATCCTCGAGCTCCGGCGCGCCCGAGAGCGGCCGCAGCGCAGCAAGCGCCCGCGCGAGCGGGAAGATAACTCGTAACCCGCTCGCGAAGACGAGAGCGACCGTTTCCGGCAGCCCCCCCGCTGCCGGGCCGCCGCGCCTCGACACGGCCGATGCCGTGAGGGCGCTCCCGTCGCTCCCGCAGCGCCTGTTCACGGGCCCGCTTTGCCGCTGTCTGGGGGTTCCTCGAAGCCATCAGCCTCCCATCACGTCGCTGACTGGTGCAACCGGCCGCCGAACCGGTCGATCCGGCGGCCAGCCGCACATGTCTAGGCCGACGCGAGCGTGACGTTCTTCGCCTCGGGGCCCTTTGCGCCCTCGGCGGACTCGAACTGCACCTTCGCGTTCTCGGCGAGCGACTTGTAGCCCTCGCCAGCGATCGCGCTGTGATGAACGAACAGATCCTTACCGCCCTCGTCGGGGACGATGAACCCGTACCCCTTGTCGGCGTTGAACCACTTCACGGTTCCGGTTGCCATAGATAAAAACACCTCCTCTGCTACTCAGGAACGGGCAGAGGAGACGCAAAGTGCGCAACCGGTACACGCTCAGCTAGTCAAGCCAGCGTATCAGCCTGCCGGCGGGAGCTATCACGCAGTCACGCCGGTCGAAGAAGTACGAGTATCGGCTGGACCGCGTCGGAGACCTGCGACGGCGGCTACGACCCCGTGGAGCAAGCTGGGTTCACCGCGTAGCGCCGCGCGCGAGCGGCCAGCGCTCCATGGCTTTCGACCACGAACAGGAATTCGCCGTCGCTATGAGCCACCAGTTCGGAGGGCATGACCCCCTCTCTCACGAGAAGGGGTCATGGTCGCCGGTGGTGGGCCAGCCCGAGGAACAGGCTCGGCGGTCACGGGCGCTCGTGCAAGCGCATGGATAGCGTGAGCGCGTGGAAGCCGTGCTTGATGCCGTCTCGGCGTTCTGGGACTACCTTGCCTCTGTCGATCGCGTCGCGCTCGCGCTCGCAATCGGCTGCCACCTGACGAAGACCATCTGCGCGAGCCGCGCGTGGCGCAACGTCCTCGTGGCCGCCTATCCCGACGCACGCGTCGCCTGGCTGCCGCTGTATGCCGCGTATGTCGCGGGCGCCGGTGTCAACGCGCTCTTTCCCGCCCGCGTGGGAGACGTCGTTCGCCTCACGATGGCACATCGTGCGATCGAGGGGTCGACGTACACCACACTCGTCAGCTCGAGCCTCGTGCTGGCGATCGTCGATGCGCTCTGCGTCGCCGCGCTTTTCTCGTGGGCGGTGACGCAGGGCGTCTTGCCGAGCCTCGACGTGCTCCCGTACCTGCCGAGCTTCGACTTCGCATGGTTTCTCCGGCATGAGACCGTCTCAGTGATCACGCTCGTCGTCCTCGCCGTCGGCGCGCTCGCCCTTGCTGTTTGGATCCGGGCCAACGTCGCCGAGTTCAGGCAGCGCGTCCGGCAGGCATTCACCGTCGTCCGCACTCCTACGCGATGGCTCCGCGCCGTCGTCGCCTGGCAGCTGGCCGAGTGGGCGCTGCGCCTCGCGACGGTCTGGTTCATGCTCGGCGCGTTTCGGATCGAGCAGTCGATCCGCAACGTGCTGTTGGTGCAGGCGGCGGAGAGCCTTGCCACGCTCGTGCCGATCAGCCCCGGTGGGGTAGGGACACAGCAGGCGCTCCTCGTCTACACCCTCCGCGGTAGTGCGTCGCGGTCGGCGCTCCTGGCCTTCAGCGTCGGCATGAAACTGACCCTCACCTGTGTCAACGTCGTCGTGGGCTTCACGGCGATCCTGCTCACGCTGCGGACACTGAAGTTCCCTCGTGCGTCCGACCCGGCCGCTGCAGACACGTCTTGATGCTCACATTCCGCAGACGCGCTGCTCGGACGCGCCGAGAGGGAGCTCCGACTACGCGGGCTCGGGCGACATTCCGGCGACTCGCCCACGGGGGGCGAGACGTCGTAAGTGCGAATGATCGAGGGCCCGGCAAGCCGGGCCCTCCGTCGAGTGCGTTGCGGTCGAGCTTACGCGGCGACCAAGACGCGGTCGCTGGTAGCGATGACGCGGCCAGTCGTGATCTTGGGCTCGTTGGGGACGATCGAGTCGAGTTTCTCCTCGCGGATCCACGTGGCGACGAACTTCGACGACTCCACGCCCTGCTCAGGAGTCTCGAAGAGACCGAGCGAGGTGAAGACGCCGTTGCCGGCATCGATCAGGTAGTAGCCCTTGAACCCCGGGAGCTTGTTGAGCTCGGGGACGAGGTTCTCGTTGACCTTGCTGGTGAGCTCGGTCGTGCGGTTCTGGTCCACACCGTCGTAGCGGCGGATGATTGCATGCATGAAGTGCTCCTTCGTTCCTAGATCAGGACAGAGAGTCCGAACGAACCCCCTGCTGCGCTCAGGTCGATGCGACAGTCGAGGAGCAACGTGCGAAGCCCCCACGGCTTCAAAGACAACCAACGCGCTCATTCACCATAGCTGCGATCTGTGCGCGCCGTGTTGCGTCGCGCGAACACATCGTCGAGCGATCCCCCAGCGGCTAGTGCGATGCGCCGCCTTTGTCTCTCCACGCTCCGAGAGAAGCTCCTTCGGTCGAGATCGGACCACCCTTCAGATGAGCGGCTTCGCTCGTTGGTTGCGCGCCGGCGTCGGGCGACCTCTTGTACGCGCCATACGCCACGATGGCCTCGAAAGTGTGTCGGCGACTGTTTGGGCAAGTACAGGTCTCTGAAGTCATCCTCGTCGGCCGGTATGGGCACAACGGCGTGCGCCGCGTAGCCAAGCGGCACCGCGTGCCCGACGCTGGGCCCGAACGGCCCAAGACGGTCCGCGATCCAGCGGCCGGGGTCGGGTCCGTCGTCCCACGCGGCGTCGACGGCGACGAGGTGCGGACAGACGACGGTGATCACACATCGACGGTATCGAGGCGCCCCTGGTTGGCGCCATTTGCGTCCGGATGGCTCACCGTGACCTCCACGATCGATGATCGGGCCGACCCATCACGGCCGCGAGCGCGCCGTTGGCCACCCCTCTCACAGAGGGGGTCGATGTCAGTCTTAGCCCCCGCCGTGTGTTGCCTTCATGGACGCCAGAGGATGGAGCAGTTCTGGAGCAGAGCGGTCGCAACCAGTGGCAATCGGTGGCAAATGGGAACGCCCCGAAAACGGCGAAATCAGGCCAAAACCGTTGCCGTGGGTTGCGACCAGCTGCCGATCGGGGCGCATGGTAAGGAGGGGGTCGACGGTTCGAGTCCGTCAGAGGGCTCTTCAGGTGCCTATTCCCAGCACTCCTCCACTCCTGAGTCGCCCGCTCATCGCTCGTGCGGGATCGAAGCAGCCAAGTATGAGAATGCGGAGAGGGTTCGACACGGTCTAGGCAAGAATTACGGCGGCGCCTGAGAAGAGTGCGCGGGCGTCGGTTCGCGCGGCGGCTGCGTTCTCGTCGCCGATCGTTCCGAGAGCGCGAACTCCATGGGCACGGAGTCGTGCGAGCGCGCGGGTGAGATTAGACGTGTGCCGGCTGGGACTCCGGCTCCTCGACCTCCTC
>DASURJ010000264.1:0-4650 GCA_036280115.1 Gemmatimonadaceae bacterium | reverse complement strand
CGTTCCACGCGCGGCCGACGGTGGTCGATGATGAGGTAGGCAAGCAACGACGAGATGGACCGATACGCTGTGAGCTTCTCTCCCCGATCGATCCGCCCGGTGCTCGACGACGTGACCTCGATGACGACGCAGGGCTCCGAGACGATCACGTCCAGCTCATCGACATCCCCGGGGACGACCATGGCGTCCGGGTAGTAGTACACGTCGGCGGACGCGCGCAGTCGTACATCGGAGAAGAACACCTGGCACGGGCCCTCCGCCGCCGCTGCCGTGAGCGCCGTGACAATGTTCCGCGCAATGGTGTTGTGGCGGAGGGTAACGCCCGTCATTGCGTAGACTTCGCCCGCGACGTACTCGTGCTTGAGGGGCGAGGTCTCGTCGAATCGGAGATACTCCTCGACCGTCATCGCTGCCTGCATTTCGTGCCGCGCCATGACTTCATGGTACGCTCGGCGGCCTGAACGCGGCAACCGAAAGAGCGCCGGGAGCGTGGGCGCGCCGGTCACACCGGTGCGGTAGACGCTATCGCTCCCCTTCACGTAGCAGGCGTGCAGAGTGTCGGGCGCGCTCGGCGCGCCGGCGGGCGCAGCGGAGAGGCCGATCCCGAACCTGGGGAGAGGCCAGAAGGACACCACCAAACCCACTGGACGTGTCTAGCTCCCGCTCGATGAGGTCACGGGAGTGAAGGGATTGGGGGAGCGGCGCGCACCGGAGGCAGGTTCTGGTCGCACTTGCCCAAGTGGAACTATAGTGACATGTTGCAGCGGTCACCACAAGCCACTCAGCATTTGATTTCCAACAAAGGACTTAGCGAATGCCAAGCCTCACCAGTAAGACCCGCGCGCAAGGTGCATCCATAGTAACGACCCTGCCGGCCGAGGTCGTCCGACGGCTGGGGATTCCTGCCGGCCAGGAACTGGAGTGGATCGAGGACGGCATGGGCGGGTTCCGCGTGGTGCCGCACACGCCCGAACTCGCCGAGGCACTCGAAGCCCACGAGCGAATCACAGCCGAATACGACGTGGCGTTCCGCGCGCTTGCGAAGTGAGCGACCTTCGCGTCGGCGATGAGCCGAGGTGGATCACCGAGGCCATCCTGCTCGCGATTCACGCCCGACAGATCGAACGATACGGCGGCGCGCACGGCGTTCGCGACAAGGGTGTGGTGCTGTCGTCGCTCGCGCGCCCCATCAATCGCCGGGCCTACGACTCCGAGGCCGACTTCGCGGACCTCGGAGCGTCGTGCCTCGTTGGTTTCGCTCGCTCCCAGGGCTTCACCGATGGCAACAAGCGCACGGCATTGGCGTGTGCCCTCGTCTTCCTTGCCATCAATGGTTTCGTCCTCCACGTACCACCCGTCGAGCTCTACGAGCTGACGATGTCGGCCGCACTGGGAAAGGGCGACGATGCCTCCGTCGCTCGCTACTTGCGCGACCATCTGCTTCCATCTCGGCCGACGCGATCCTGATTCTGCCGGAGCTCACTACAACAGCCGCTCCCGCACCGCCTTCGCCACGGCGCCCCCGCGGCTGTTCACGTGCAGCTTCGCGTAGATGTTTCGCACGTGCCCGTCGATGGTGTGGGGGCTCAGCGACAGCTGCTCCGCGATCCGGTTCTTCGTGTGCCCGTCCACGAGCAGGGTCAGAATCTCGTGCTCGCGCTCCGAGAGCCCGTAGTCCGCGCGCGGGGTCGCCATCTGACTGAACATCTCGAGCACCCGCCGCGCGATCTGACGGTCCATCGCGCCGCCACCATCCAGCACGTTCTCACACCCGCGCACGATCTCGTCGCCCGTCGCCGTCTTGAGCAGATAGCCCGATGCCCCCGCGCAGATCGCGGTGAAGATGCGGTCGTTGCTCTGGTGCACCGTCAACACCACCACCGGAATCGACGGGCTCCGCTTCCGAATCGCGCGCGTGCACTCCACGCCATTCGCCCCGGGCAGCGCCAGGTCCATGAGGATGAGCCGCGGCAGCTCCTTTCCCTCGTTGAGCGCAGCAACCGCGCTCTCCCCGTCCGCGAACGCGCGCGCGCAGCGCATCCGGGCGCTGCCATCGAGCAGCTGGCAGAGCGTCTCGCGATACAGGGCACTGTCCTCGACGACCCACACCGGGGCGCGATGGTCGTAGCGAGTCACCCCTGTGCCGCTCCCTGGATTGGCGTTGCGTCGATAGTAGCCGAACCAGTCGGTTGGGCAGTCATCGGTGCTGAGTGATTCAGTCGGTCAGTTCCGAGTCGCCTGCACTGGCAACCGGCGACTCTCCGACTCATGACCGATGACTGCCCGACTGGGAACCGGCGACTGAGAACTGCCCGCTGGTGCGCCGCGAGCTCTCCCGGCCGCCGAGTGCGCCTGTCAGATCCAGCGTGACTAAGGACCAGTAGCGTACCTCGTAGCCTACGTCGCGGAGCGACGTCGCACATGACGCGTTCACGTCCTCCGGAACACCAGCGTTGCCGTCGTCCCGCCGCCGGGACGGCTCTCCACCTCGAACCGCGCGCCCAACCGCTCCGCACGCTCGCGGATGCTCCGCAGCCCCCGCCCGGCCCGAGCGCTCGCGGAGTCGAAGCCGCGGCCGTCGTCCGCCACCACGAGCTCGAGCTCGCCGCCGCGGGCGTTCAGCTCGATCCGCACCGACCCCGCCCGCGCGTGCCGAGCGACGTTGTGGAGCAGCTCCTTGTAGATGAGCAGGAGCTCCTTCCGCTCCGCGAGGCCCACGGTGCCCGACAGGTGCTCGGGCGGCGGCGCGCGAAACGCGATCGGGATGCCGGTGAGCAGGTCACCGGACACGTCCTGCATGCGCGACACGATGTCCTCGAGACGGTCCGCGTTAGGGTCGATGGCCCAGACAATGTCGCGGAGGTCGGCGACCATGCCGCGCGCCGACTGCCCGATGCGAGCGAGCTGCGCGCGCCCGCCATCCCCGTTGCCCGACGCCGCCACGGCATCGGACAGGAGCGCGATGCTGCTCAGGCCGGCGCCGATCTCGTCGTGCAGGTCCCGCGAGATCTGGAGCCGCAGACGCTCCACGGCCACCGCCTGACGCAGTCGCAGGCGGTGCAACGACCAGAGCAGGGTCACGAGCGCCGCAACCAGCAGCAGTCGAAACCAGCTCGTCCCCCAGAACGGCGGGACGACCTCGATGCCTAACGACCTTCCCGGCTCCGCCCAGGCGCCGTCGGTGCCGGCGGCGGTCTGCACCTCGAAGGTGTACCGGCCCGGCGGCGGCGTGGCATACGTGACACTGTGATCGGCCGACTCGATCCAGTCCTCGCTCAACCCGCGCAGACGATACCGGTATCGCCGCGCGGGGCCGGGCGCGAACGTCAGCGCGGCGAAATCGAGCGTGAAGGTGCGATCGCCAGGACCGAGTCGCACTTCGGTGACGCCGTCGAGCGACGCGTCCACCGGCCCACGCGACGTGACCTTGCGCCACCGCGTGACCACCACGGGCGGCGCCTGGCGACGCCGAGTCACGAGCTCCGGCCGGAAGATCGTGAGCCCGTCGATGCCACCGAACACCATCTCGCCGTTCTGGCGCCGGAGTGCGGCGCGCCGGTTGAACTCGCCGCTCATCACACCGTCAGGGCGGCGGTAGCGGCGCGCGATGCCCGTCGACGGCGAGTACTCCACGATGCCGTGCGCCGTGCCTAACCAGAGACGTCCCTGGCCATCCTCCTCGATGGAGAATACGGTGGTCGTGCTCAGCTCGGGAATGCTCACCGGCACGAAGCGGCGGTTCGCCACGTCCCACCGCTGAAGCCCCGCCTCGCTCGCGAGCCACAGCACCCCCTCGGCGTTCCGGTGCAGGTCCAGGATGAGAGCGTTGGGCGACGGCGCGACCGAAAACGTATCGAGCGGCAGGACGAGCCGACCGTCATCGACGCGACCGCGAACGAGCTGGTCGCCGCCGATCCACAGGAAGCCCGAATCACGGTCGGCGTACACCGACACCGCGAGGCGCGGCTGGCGCGCCGACGGTCCGAACGTGGCCGTGGCCGGATCGAAGCTCGTAACGCCGGCCGATCCCCGCGCGATCCAGAAGATGCCGTCACGGTCCTTCGCGATGTCGGCGATGCTGGCGGGTCCTGGTGGTCTGTAGCAGATGAAGTCGGGGAGCGCCGCACGGCAGATGCCGTCGGTCGTGCCGACCCAGAGGCTCCCGGCGCGGTCTTCCTCGAAGTCCCACACCTCATCGGTCACGAGACTGTTCGCGCGGCGCGGGTCGTGCCGGAACCCGTCGAGCCGCGATCCGTCGGGGCTCGCCCTGAAGACGCCGCCGCGGAGCGTCCCGCCCCACAACGACCCATCGCGCGTCTCGTACAGCGCCATCACGAAGTTGCTCGGCACGGGCAACGGCGGGCTCGATGTCGTGGACAGGTGATCGAACACGGGGCGGGTCGGGTCGAGCCGAACGAGCCCCGCAGTCGTCGTCGCGATCCAGAACGCACCTTCGCGATCCACGTCGAGGTCGCGCGGCAGGGGCGCGTCCGCGAACACCTCGCGCGGGTCCCACCGGGCGATGACGCGTCCGGCGAGATCGACGCGCGCGAGCCATCGGTCGGTCGGGATCAGCAGGCTCGCGCCGCGATCGGGCTCGATCGCGGGGACGGAGATGCCGCGGAACGCTTCGACCATCCGGAACCGATC
>DASURJ010000263.1:0-6164 GCA_036280115.1 Gemmatimonadaceae bacterium | reverse complement strand
GATTTCTGATTCCCGATTCCCGATGTCGAGCCGCTTGCAGGATCCGCCTGAGATGACGATCGTCCTCACGCTTCCCGATGGGTCCACGCGTGAAGTCGAGCCCGGAACGCTCGCCCGAGACGTCGTCGCCACCATCGGAGCGCGCTTGCTGCGCGACGCGATCGCCGTAGCGATCGATGGCGACGTTCAGGATCTCATGACGCCCATCCGGCGTGGCGGCGCCTTCACGGTCATCACCGAGAAAGACCCGCGCTCCCTCGCGGTGCTGCGGCATTCCGGGGCGCACATCCTCGCGACGGCCGTGAGGCGGCTCCGGCCTGACGCCAAGATCGGGTTCGGCCCCGCCATCGAGGACGGGTTCTACTACGACTTCGAGGTGGCCGAGCCGTTCACGCCCGAGGATCTCGCCCGGTTCGAGGACGAGATGCGCAAGGTCGTCGCCGAGAAGTACCCGTTCGTGCGCGAGGAAGTCTCGCGCGACGAAGCGGTGCACCGATTCGCCGATGATCCGCTCAAGCTCGAGCGCATCGAGGACCTCGGCATGGACGAGGTCATCTCCACGTATACCGATGGGCCGTTCATCGACCTGTGCCGCGGCCCCCACGTGCCTGATACCTCCTACCTCAAGCACTTCAAGCTGCTGAACACGGCGCCCGCGTACTGGCGCGGCGACGTGAGGCGCCAGCAACTGCAGCGCATCTACGCGACGGCGTGGTGGAAGAAGGACGACCTCGAGGCATACCTCTTCCGCATCGAGGAGGCGAAGCGGCGCGATCACCGCGTCGTCGGGCGCCAGCTCGACCTGTTCCTGTTTCATCAGTTCGCGCCGGGCGCGGCGTTCTGGACCGAACGGGGGACGATCGTCGTCAACACGATCAACGAGTACCTGCGCGAGCTCCAGCGCGACGATTACCACGAGGTGAAGACGCCGCTCCTCTTCAACAAGGGGTTGTGGGAGATCTCCGGCCACTGGGGCAAGTATCGCGAGAACATGTTCCTCGTGCTCGACAGCGAGACGGGCGAGCACGACTTCTCGCTCAAGCCCATGAACTGCCCGTCGCACTACCTCCTGTATCAGGCGAAGAAGCACTCGTACCGCGAACTGCCGCTCCGCTACTGCACGTACGATGTCCTGCACCGGAACGAGCTCTCCGGAGCGCTCTCGGGGCTGACACGCGTTCGTCAGTTCCAGCAGGACGACTGTCACGTCTTCCTCATGGAGAGCCAGATCACCGAGGAAGTGCACCGGCTCATGCAGTTCATCCTCGGCTACTACGACACGTTCGGGCTCAGGGCGACGATCAAGTTCGCCACACGCCCGGAGGTCCGTGTTGGGACCGACGAGATGTGGGATCGGGCGGAGCGGGGACTCAAGGCGGCACTCGACGCGACGGGCCGCGAGTACGAGCTCAAGCCGGGTGACGGGGCGTTCTACGGCCCGAAGATCGACTTCGACGTGCTCGACTCGTTAGGTCGCGCGTGGCAGCTCGGGACGATCCAGCTGGATTACTCGAACCCCGAGCGCTTCGACCTCACCTACACGGGTGAGGACAACGCCGCGCATCGCCCGGTCATCATCCACCGGGCCGTGAGTGGCTCGTTCGAGCGGTTCATGGCGATCCTCATCGAGCACTTCGCCGGGGCGTTCCCCACCTGGCTCGCGCCCGAGCAGGTGCGCGTGCTGCCGATCACGGACGACCAGGCGGGGGTCGCCGAGGCGGTGACGTCGCGAATGCGCCGGGCGGGGCTGCGGGCGCATCTCGACGCGCGCGCCGAAACGCTCAAGTACAAAATCGCCGAGGGGGTGCGGATGAAGGTGCCGTACATCGCGGTGATCGGTAAGCGCGAGGCCGAGTCCGATGCGGTCGCGGTCAATGTGCGCGGGGCGGGGAAGGAGCAGAAGCCGGCCCCGCTGCCAGTGGAGACGTTCATCGAGCGGGTTCACGCGGAGATCCGCTCGCGGTCGCTCACCTTGAACGTGTTGAGTGCCTGACTAGCGAGGCCATTCGCATCGCCGCCGCTGACGGGTTCGGGCTCGGCGCGACACGATATTCGCCGGCAGACCGGCCGCGGGCCGTCGTCGTCATCAACGCGGCCACTGGCGTGCGGCGACGATACTACGACCGGTTTGCCGAGTATCTCGCGCATCACGGCTTTGCCGTCCTGACGTATGACTACCGCGGCATCGGTGACTCACGACCGCCGCGACTTCGCGGCTTCGCGTCACGGATGGCCGACTGGGGCGAGCTCGATCAGCCGGCCGTCGTGGATCACGCCGTGGCGTGGCAACCCGGTATCCCGCTCTTGCTCGTCGGGCACAGCGTCGGTGGTCAGATCTTCGGACTGCTGCGCGATCCGCACCGTGTCCGGCGCGTTCTCATGGTCGCGGCGCAACACAACTACTTCGGTTACTGGAATCCGCCGGACCGCTACGCGCTGGGGTTCCTGTGGCATGTGTTCATGCCGGGCCTGTCCCACGCCCTCGGCTACTTTCCCAGTAGAACCGTGGGCTTGGGCGAGGATCTCCCGCGCGGCGTCGCGCTCGAGTGGGCACGGTGGTGCCGCTCGCCCGGTGCGCTCGTCGGCGTCATTGGCGGCGACGCCCCTGAGCGCTTCGCGCGGTATCGGGGGCCCGTGCTCGCGCTCAGCTTCGCCGATGACCATCTGTTTGCCCCGCCCCGTGCGGTCGATGCGCTTCTTGCTTTCTACCGAAACGCGGCAACGGAGCATCGACACCTCACCGCGTCCTCGCTCGGGCTGCGCGAGGTGCGCCACTTCGGTTTTTTCCGCGAATCGGCGCGAGCCCGCGGGTGGCCGCATGCGCTGGAGTGGTTGAGCTCAGCGCTGTAGCACGGCGCATCGCGAGAGGCGGCGGTCGGCGGTACGCGGGACGTATCGCGATTCCGGATTCCTGTGAGGCTCAATAGCTTTCCGGGGCTGGCGCGACTGCGCGCCGCCTTCTTTCCTCGTATCTCGAGTCATGGCTGATTCCTCTCGTTCGCCGGTCATCGTGTCGGCCACCCGCACGCCGATCGGGAAGTTCCTCGGCGGACTGTCGCCGCTGTCGGCTCCCGAGCTCGGCGGCATCGCCATCCGTGAAGCGATCCGCCGCAGTGGTGTGTCTCCGGATGACGTCGACGAAGTCATCATGGGGAATGTGATCCAGGGCGGGGTCGGACAGGCGCCGGCCAGGCAAGCCGCCCTGAAAGGTGGGATCCCATCCAGCGTGTCCGCAGTCACCATCAACAAGGTCTGCGGCTCGGGGCTCAAGGCCGTCATGCTGGCGTCGCAGGCGATCAAGGCCGGCGACATCGAGGTGGCCGTCGCCGGCGGCCAGGAATCGATGTCGAATGCCCCGTTTTACGTCTACGGGATGCGGAATGGGGTGAAGCTCGGTGACCAGTCGCTCGTGGACGGCATGATCAAGGACGGGCTCTGGTGCGCGTTCTGCGACGTGCACATGGGGTCGCACGCCGAATACACCGCACGAAAGGGCGAGATCACGCGCGGGCGCCAGGACGAGTTCGCCGTCGAGTCGCACCGCAAGGCAGTGGCTGCCCAGGAGGCGGGGCGGTTCAAGGCCGAGATCGTTCCGGTCCAGATCCCGGGGCGGAAGGGTCCGACGACGGTGGATGCGGACGAGGGACCGCGAAAGGACACGACGCTCGAGACGCTCGCGAAGCTGCGCCCCGCGTTCGCATCGACGTCGGGGCCCGCGGACGGCTTGACCGTGACGGCCGGGAATGCGTCGAGCCTGAACGACGGAGCGGCGGCCCTCGTCGTGACGAGCGAGGAGTATGCGCGCGCCAACGGCCTAACGATCATGGCGCGCGTCACCGGCTACGCGACGGGTGCCGTGGACCCGCAGGACCTGTTCTTCGCGCCGGTGACCGCCGTTCGGAACCTCATGAACAGGACGCGCACGACCATCGCCGACTTCGACCTGATCGAGGCGAACGAGGCGTTCGCATCCCAGGCGCTCGCGGACGGCGACCAGCTCGGCTGGCCGTGGGATCGCGTGAACGTGAACGGCGGCGCCATCGCGCTCGGGCATCCGATCGGCGCGAGTGGCGCGCGCGTGTTGACGACGTTGTTGTATGCGTTGGCGGACCGTGACAAGGAACGCGGACTGGCGACACTCTGCCTCGGGGGCGGAGACGCGGTCGCGCTCAGCGTGGAGCGAGTGAACTGATGACGACCGCAGCCCTCACGCAGGTTCGGCGTTCACCGCGCGTTCTCGCGATCGGCGTAGTCGGGTTCGCGGTCGCGCTTGCGCTCGCGTCTCAGGTTGCCGTGCCCATCGCCGGCACACCCGTGCCCATCACGCTGCAACCACTCGTGGTGGTCCTGGCCGGACTCTGGCTCGGGCCGGCCGCCGGTGCGGCGAGCATGGTGCTCTATCTCGTCGCGGGCGCGGCTGGTCTCCCCGTGTTCTCGCCTTTCGGCGCGCCCGGCATTGCCCGGTTCGTCGGACCCACGGGCGGCTACCTCATCGCGTACCCGTTCGCGGCGTTCGCGGCCGGTGCGCTCGCCACTCGCGCGCCGTCGCTGGCCGGACGCTGGGTGGCCGCGCTCGCGGGAACGGCCGTGCTTCTGCTCGGCGGCATCGCGCAACTCGCGATCCTTTCGGGAAGTGTGTCGCAGGCGGTAACGCTCGGGCTCCATCCGTTCGTACCGCTCGACGCGGTCAAGGCTCTCGTCGCGGCGTTGCTCGCCCCGAGATTGACCAATCGCGCGCCGGTTTGACGGCGCGCGATTTTTTTTGGGATTCGACGGGAGTCCTGCGGCCGCCGTGGCGACTGACCATCTTCGGCGCCTCGCTGGCCGCGTCAGTGATCGTGATCGACGGCGCGGTGGTTCCGCTCGTGAGCTGGGGCTTCGCGCAGGTCGGCCTTCGGG
Source organism: Gemmatimonadaceae bacterium (assembly GCA_036280115.1). Classification (GTDB taxonomy): domain Bacteria; phylum Gemmatimonadota; class Gemmatimonadetes; order Gemmatimonadales; family Gemmatimonadaceae; genus JAJKIV01. The sequence continues at coordinate 1,265 of DASURJ010000263.1, read as the reverse complement.
TGGTGCTGTTTCCGTGGGCGTTGCTCGCAAGCGCCGTGCTCGCGCACGTCCTGACCTTCCGATGGGTCGACGGGCGGGGGTGGCGAAGCGTCCGGCTCGGCGCGGAGGCGCTCGATGCGCGCGTGATGTTACGCGCGGGCGCGCTCGGGGCGGCGGCCATCGCCGTTCCGGTGGCTGCCCTGATCGCGATCGGCTGGCTTCGCCTCGAGGCTGGGCCACCGGGCAGCTCACTCGTGGCTGCGGTGTCCTTTGGTCTCTTCCTCGCCCCGGCCGCGTTCTGGGAAGAGATGGTGTTCCGTGGCTACGCGTTCACCGCCCTCGAGGAATGGTGGGGATCGGTGGCAGCGATCGTCATCACGAGCGCGGCATTCGGGTTGGTGCACTTCGCGAACTCGGGCGCGTCGGTCGGCGCGATCGCGGTGGTGGTGCTGGCGGGTGCCATGCTCGGCGGAGTGCTGGTGGTCACGCGGAGCCTCTATGCGGCATTCGCCGCGCACCTCGCGTGGAATTGGACGCTGGCCGGCGTGTTCCATACGGCGGTGAGTGGTGTGCCGTTCGCGACCCCGGATTACCGGATGGTTGACGCGGGGCCGGACTGGGCGACCGGTGGCGTCTGGGGCCCTGAGGGGGGCGTCGCGGCAGCGACGGGCCTCGGCGTCGCAACGATCTACCTGTACGCGCGGCATCGACGCCGCGGGGAGCCATAGCATGACCGACCGCATTGCGGTCATTGGAGCCGGGCAGATGGGCAACGGCATCGCGCACGTGTTCGCGCAGGCGGGGATGCCGGTGACGATGATCGACGTTTCGGACGACGCGCTCCGCCGCGGCCGCGAGACGATCGAGAAGAACATGGAGCGTCAGGTGAAGAAGAACACGCTGTCCGCGGACGACCGGACGGCGGCGTTAGGCAGGATCGCGACGAGCACCGACCTCGGTGCCGTGGGGAACGCGACGGTCGTCATCGAGGCGGCGACCGAGAGCACGGAGCTCAAGTTTCGCCTCTTCGCGGACCTCGATCGCATCGCGCCGGCCGGGGCGATTCTCGCCAGTAACACGAGCTCGATCTCGATCACGCACATCGGTGCGCAGACGAAGCGCCCGCAGCAGGTGATCGGGATGCATTTCATGAACCCGGTGCCGGTGATGCAGCTCGTGGAGGTGATCCGCGGGCTGGCGACGTCCGACGAGACCAGCCAGCGAGTCGTCGACCTCGCGAAAGCACTCGGCAAGACGCCGGTCGAAGCGAACGACTACCCCGGCTT
>DASURJ010000262.1:0-6578 GCA_036280115.1 Gemmatimonadaceae bacterium | reverse complement strand
CATCTCTTCCAGAATGCGCCGCTCATCGGTCGTGAGACTGTCGAGGCCGTGCTCCGAGATCTTGTCGAGCACGAAGTTGAGCTGCTCGTCGGGACGGTTCGCGACTGGTTTGGGTGTCGGCGCTGGCGGCGAGCTCGCTTGGCGACGCGCGACCGCGGCTTTGCTCTTCGCCACGATGTCATCCACTTCCTGAACCTTCTCGCGCTGGCGCGGCAGGCGTGGAATGGGCCGCGGCGTTTCGTCCGGCACGTCCGGGATCTGTGACACCCGCTGCTTGAGCCGGTCGAGGCTCGTCGCCGACGACGTCCGTAGATAGAGCCACCCGGCCGCCAACCCGCCGAGGTGCGCGAGATACGCCAGTCCGGTCAGGCGATCGGTATTCGCGACTTCGGTCCCGGCCATCCCCGCAATGAGGTTGACCGCCGCGAGCATGGCCACCGTCCACTTCACGCGCAGCGGAATGACGCCGAACAGGTAGATCTCGTCGTCGGGCCACCGCATGGCGTACGCGAGCATGACGCCGAGCACGGCCGCCGACGCCCCGAACAGGACCGCATCTCGCGCGAACAACAGATGCGCGAACCAGCCGCCGAGTCCGCACAGGAGGTAGTAGCGCGTGAACTCGCCCCCGCTCCACGACCGCTCGATGCGCGGACCGAACAGGTAGAGCGTGTACATGTTCAGGGCGAGATGCCAGAACCCGCCGTGCACGAACATGTACGTCCCGATCGTCCACCACGACCGCCCGAGGTCCTGCACCTCGAAGCCGAGCGTCTGCTGCACATCCTCCGGACGCACTACCGTCAGCTGCAGGAAGTAGATCGCGACGTTGATCGCGATCAACCACTGCACCGCGTTGGTGATCCTCGGGGTCTCGGTGTCGTCGACGGTCTGGTAGGACATGCGAAGGCCTGCTACTGCAATATACGGCTGAAGGGGGAACCATCACTATACATTCCGGCGCAACCATCTGTTCCTGAACGCGCGCGGTTGTCTCCCCTCTACGCCTCAACCCTGTGACTTGTTGCGGAACGAGCGGGCCCGGATCGGTGCGCTCGCTGGAACCCGGTGGCCGATGCGCGCGCCGTCTATCGCAGCGCCGCCGGCCCCGGAATCCGGAGCGCGAGGCGGGTGTCTCCGTGGATGGCGATCGCTTGTTCAATCAACGTGGCCCATCGGCGGTCGAGCGTCAGTCGCTCTCCGGCCGGGCCCGGATGCACCACAATCATCGTGCCCGCGCTCGCCCCATGTGCCTGCTCGACGATCCGTATGAGTTGGGCGTCACTCGCATCGTCGCGTGCGAGCAACACCAGCGCGTGGTCGCACCCGGCCGCCGCCGCCTGCCGAATCGTGTCGAGCGCGCGGTCCACCGGACGTGCATTCGCCGAGAGCTCGAGCGTCACCTGCACCAGCGTCAACCATGACTTGAGTCCCGCGATGGCCTCGGGACGCTCGCCGTCCGTGTCGACCATGACGGGAATCTTCGTCGTCACCTGACCCAGGACGGTCGCGAGAAACTCGGGGTTCCCAAGAGCGTCACGTCCCGAGATTGCGAGCGAGTGGTACGCCGACCGTCCGAGAATGCGATCGATCTCGCGGGCCAACGCGTCCGCCCGGTACATCGTCGCCGTCTCCGCCTCGCCGGCGAACCGGACGAACAGTTGCCGGCGCCCTTGCCAGACGCCCTGCGACTGAATTCCGGACGGGACACCCGCAAGGGCGGCGGTCAGTACTGGCGTCGGCATCACTGTGTTCCTCGGTCGTCCAGCGCGAGCCGCACGATCCGCTCGCAGAGTTCGGGAAACGAGATCCCGGCCGCCGCCGCTGCCTGAGGGATCAGACTGAGCGACGTCATTCCGGGAAGCGTGTTCGCTTCCAGACAATAAAACACCCCGTCCGGGGCCAGGCGAAAATCGATGCGCGCGTACCCGCGAAGCTTGAGCGCACCGAACGCACGCCGTGCCAGCTCCTGCACGGTACGCGTTTGCTCCGCACTCAGGTCGGCCGGGAAGATCTCCCGCGCCATCCCCGCCGTGTACTTGCACTCGTAGTCGTAAATCTCATGCACCGGGATGATTTCGCCAACCGGCAGCGCCTCATCGCCGAGAATCCCGACCGTTAGCTCACGTCCGGGGACGAACTTCTCGACCATCACCTCGTCGTCGTATTTCGCCGCCTCCTCGACAGCCGGCCAGACCTGCGCGATGTCTCGGACCACCGTGAGTCCGACCGTCGACCCCTGCTTGCTCGGCTTGACCACGACCGGCAACCCGAGCTCGCGGTCGACCTTCTGCGCGAAATCGTCCGCCGTTCCCTCCCCCCGATTCCCGCTTCCCGATTCCCGATTCCCGGCCTGTCCCGAGCGACGCGAGGGATCGCCCGGTTCCCACGCCCGGACGGGTGCCATCAGCCAGTCCGCCGTCGGCACTCCCGCCGCCCGGAACAGATGCTTCGACAGATCCTTGTCCATCGCGAGCGCGCTCGCGAGGTGCCCGCTCCCCGTGTACGGCACGCCCGTCAGATCGAGCAGCGCCTGAAGCGTCCCGTCCTCTCCCTGGCCGCCGTGCAACGCGAGGAACACCACATCGGTCTGCGGCAGCGAGCGCAGCGTCGACGGCAGCTGCCGGTTGAGTCGCACCAGCCCCTGAACGTCGGGCGGAATCGTCTTGACGACCTTCCCCGCCAGCATCGCCTGTTCGTCCGCCGCCGAAAGAATTCCGTGCGCCGTGTCCACGGCGAGGACCTCGTGCCCGCGCTCCCGCAGCGCTTCCGCCACTCGAAGCCCCGATGCGAGCGACACGTCGCGCTCGGCGGACGTACCGCCCATGAAAACCGTGATCTTCACGTCTGTGTTCCGAGAATCGAGGAGAGACCGATGCGCGAGCCTGGCGTGCCCTAGCGTGCCATCATGAACGACAGCATGTCCGATCGCGTCACGATCCCCTGAATCGAGCCATGCTCCTGCACCAGCACCGCCGGGTTCGACTTCGACAGGAGCTTGACGATCGCGTCTACCGGATGCCCCGCATCGACCACCGGGAACGGCGCGTCCATGACGTCACTCACCGTCTGGTCGAGGAGCTTCGGGTTCTCGAGACTCCGCGCCGACAACGACCAGTCGCTCACCGACCCCACGCACGTCGCACCGTCCATCACCGGGAGCTGAGACACGTCGTGCAGGTTCATGAGCCGAAGCGCCTGACGCACGGTCGCCCCGGGCGCGACGCTCACGATCACGGGGGCGTCGCCTTCCTTGGTCCCGAGCACGTGCGCCACGGTGGCGCGATCGGCGTCGAGCATCTGGTTCTCACGCATCCATTCGTCGCTGTAGAGCTTCGAGAGGTAGCGCTCACCCGTGTCACACAGCACCGTCACGACGAAGGCGTCCGGGTCGTTCACGCGCCGGGCGACGTTGAGCGCCACGTGCGCGATCAACCCCGACGACCCGCCTGCAAACAACCCGTCTTCGCGCGTTAGGCGGCGGGCCATGGCGAACGCTTCCTTGTCGCTCACCGTCTGAAACTCATCGATCACGCTCATATCGAGCGTGCTCGGGATCTTGTCCTGCCCGATGCCCTCGACCTTGTACGGTGTTCCTTCCGCCTTGTTCGCGCCCTGGCTCCGCCAGTACTCCGCGAGGATGGACCCCTGCGGGTCACCAACCACGATCTGGATCTTCGGGTTCTTCTGCTTGAGGTAACGGCCCACGCCCGTGACCGTCCCGCCGGTGCCCGCGCCCGCGACGAAGTGCGTGATGCGCCCCTCTGTCTGGTCCCAGAGCTCCGGCCCCGTGGTCGCATAGTGCGCCTCGGGATTCGCGTCGTTGTAGAACTGGTCCGCGAGAATCGCGTTAGGTGTCTCCTCGGCGATTCGCTTCGCCATCATCACGTAGCTGTCCGGATGGTCCGGCGGGACCGCTGTCGGCGTGATGACGACGTCCGCGCCGAACGCCTTGAGGAGCCGCACTTTCTCCTGCGACATCTTGTCCGGCATCGTGAAGATGCACCGATACCCGCGGATCGCTGCCGCCATCGCGAGCGCCACGCCCGTGTTGCCGCTCGTGCCCTCCACGATCGTGCCACCGGGCTTGAGGCGCCCCTCGCGCTCCGCCCGTTCGATGATCGGGAGGCCGATCCGATCCTTCACCGACCCCCCCGGGTTGAACACTTCGGCCTTGACGTACACAGGCGTCCGGATGCCGCGCGTCACACGATGCAACCGGATGAGCGGCGTCCAGCCGATCGTCTCCAGCACGTTGTCGTACGGCGTGCGGTTGCGCTCGACGGCGGTCGACAGCGTGGGTGCGGGTACGGTGCTATGTGACATGGCCTCGAATACTCCGGACGTGGCCCCGGGCCTAGCGCCTCGGCTCGAGCACGCTGTCGCCCGGTAGCGGCGCGGCCTCGGGGTGTCGAAAATAGACGGGAAACAACACTGAGATCGCCAGGGGCGCGCCATCCGAGACCGCGGGCCGGAACTCCAGCGCGCGCGCCCCGTCCACCGCCGCGGAGTCGAGCCCAGGGAACCCCGAGCTCTCGACCACCGACGTCGATTCCGGCCACACGCGCCCCGCAGTATCGATGTGAATGCGAAGCGTGACGTTGCCCTGCACTTTCTTCGCATAGAGATCAGGCGGGTACTTGAACGGCAACTCGGCGTTCAGCATTACCGGCAGTGAGTCGGGGGCGAGGCCGGATTGTAGCGCCTCGATCATCTTCTTCGCGTCTTCCTTGCTCACGCATGCCGCCGCGCCGAGCATCATCGCCCCGGTGAGGAGGGCGGCGCCGCGCCGCTCACGCATTCCCGTGACCCGCACGCGCTTCGTCGATCAGCTTCGCGAGTTGCTCGAGCGCCTGGAGCGGCGTCATGGTGTTCACGTCCAGCTCGCGAAGCCGCTCGACTACAGGATGCGACATGCCGAACAGCCCGAGCTGCTCCGTCGGCCGCGGCGACGACGAGCGCCGATCGCTCGCGCCCGCCGACCCACCGGACGCTCCCAGCGGACGCCCGAGCGCCGTGGCCATGTGCGCGCCCTCGCCCTCGAGAAGCGCGAGCACTTCCCGCGCGCGCCCGAGCACCTGCGACGGGAGCCCCGCAAGCCGCCCCACCTCGATCCCGTACGACCGGTCCGCGCCGCCCGGCTGCAGGCGATGCAGAAAGAGAATTTGAGGCGCTCCACCGCCTGGACCGGCGACCTCACGAACCGCGACGTTATAGTTTCGGACCGCGACTAATTCGTCCGCGAGCTGCGTCAGCTCGTGGTAATGCGTCGCGAACACTGTCTTACACCCGATCCGGTCGTGCAGATGCTCGCTCACGGCCCACGCGATCGACACGCCGTCGTAGGTCGACGTCCCACGCCCGATCTCGTCGAGCAGCACCAGGCTGCGTCGGGTCGCGGTGTGCAGGATGGCACTCGTCTCCGCCATCTCTACCATGAACGTCGACTGGCCGCGTACGAGGTTGTCGCTCGCGCCCACCCGCGTGAACACCCGATCGGTGATCCCGATCCGCGCGCGCGTCGCGGGCACGAAACTCCCCACCTGCGCGATCAGCACGATCAGCCCCACCTGGCGCAGGATCGTCGACTTGCCCGCCATGTTCGGGCCTGTGAGAATGATCATCCGCGCGTCGTCGGTGAGCGTGACGTCGTTCGGGATGAACTGCTCGCGCGGCATCATCCGCTCGACCACGGGATGGCGGCCGCCAACGATCTCGAGGGCGAAGTCGTCGGTCATCTCCGGACGCGTGTACGCCTCGCGCTCCGCCACTTCGGCGAACGTCGCGAGCACGTCGAGCTCCGCCACCACGGCCGCAGCGTGCTGCAGCCGGCGGATCTCGCCGGCGACGTTTCGCCGCACGAGCTCCACGAGCTCGCGTTCCCGCGTCTCGATCCGTTCGGTCGCGGTGAGAACCCGCTCCTCGTACTCCTTGAGCGCCGGCGTGACATACCGCTCCGCGCCGGTGAGCGTCTGCCGGCGCTGGTAGTCGCTCGGGATCAGATGCCGGTTCGCGTTCGAGATCTCGATGTAGTACCCGAACACCCGGTTGTAGCCGACCTTGAGCGAGGCGATGCCCGTGCGCTCGCGCTCCACAGCCTGGATCTGCGCAATGGCGTCCTTCCCACCGCTCCGGAGCGCACGCAGCTCGTCGAGCTCCGCATCCACGCCGGGGCGGATCGCGTCTTCGTCGCCCACGACGGTTGGCGGGTGGTCCACGAGCGTCGCGCACAGGTAGTCGGCGATGTCTCGGCAGTCGTCCCACTGCGTGATCAGTCCGGCCAGCGAGCCCCGGGCACCTGACGACGCAACCGCCTGTGCCACGGCCGGCATGCGTGCGAGCGAGTCACCGAGCGCGCGGAGCTCGCGCGGCGTCGCGCGCCCGGCAGCGGTCTTACTCGCGAGCCGCTCGATATCGCGCACGCCGTCGAGCGCGGCGCGTGTTGCCGCACGCGCCACGGGATCACGCACGAACGCGCCCACTGCGTCCAGCCGCTCGTCGATGGCGCCGCGATCCACGAGCGGCGCGAGCAGCCACCGCCGCAGAAGCCGTGCGCCCATAGGCGTGAGCGTGCGGTC
>DASURJ010000261.1:0-4355 GCA_036280115.1 Gemmatimonadaceae bacterium | reverse complement strand
ACCGGTCCATCGCCTCCACATGCGGCAGCGCACCGGACCAGTCACCGTAGAGGGAGTGGATCTCCGCTTTGTATATATGGTAATTCGCGATGCCGGTCATGAACCGCCGCTCGCGCATCCCGGCAACTATCCGCTCCTCGTCGAACGTCGCGTCGTTCATCGAGAACTCGCCGTCCGTGAGCCCCTGGAAGTTCAGCTGCATCTGCAGGAAGAGCGTCCCGGAGTCGTACGAGTCCTGGTACTCGCAATCCTTGACGATGGCGAGGTACTTCCGCGTCTCGCGCGACGCCGTCGCGAGGTCGAGCTTCGGGTCCCAGAGAATGCAGTCCTGCGCGCTGTACGCCAGGTACAGCATGTCGCCAGACTGGTAGCCCGCCTCGATGCCCTTCAGGAACCACGGCGTCATGCTCGACCAGTGGTGGTTCCAGTGGCTGATGAACATGGCGTACACGTAGGTGATCCGCGACTTGAGGGCGAGATCATCGAACTTCTCGTTCATCGCGACGCCCAGCCGTCCGTATCGCTCGCCCGTACCGGGGTCGCCGAGGGAGCCGCAGAGCAGCATCCCGAAGGCGGCGTACGCGAACGCCGCCTCGGGGCTCGCGCCGTGGCGCAGTGACAGCGTGACGTTGCGTATCACGAGGAACGGGAAGATCTCGCCCGCACCCGAGAGGAACGACGCCGCGAACACTTCCATGATGAGGCGAACGGCGATGCGTGCGGCCGGGTCGGTCATCGCCGGCTCGTCGATCAACGACTCGATGCTCCGATCCCCCAGCGCGAGCCGCACCGCTTCCAGCTCGCGCTGCACATCGTCGCGCGTCGGGGTCGCAGGGATATCGACGCCAAGGACGGCGAGTCCCTGGAGCGCCGCATCGATCGACTCGCGCATGCGGCCCATTGTCGCGTACTGCCGGACGCGATCCGACAGCACCTCGGCCTTCGCTATCGGCCCGTGCGCCCGGGCAAGCAGTGTCTCGGTCCACGCATCGGCCTCGGCGTAGTCGGCCACCTGATAGGAGCAGCGCTGGATCTCTGTGCCGAGCGCCATCATCAGGTCGTGGTCGGCGTCCCAGGCGTTAGGCCCGGCCAGCTCGAGCGCCACGCGCAGAAACGCGAGCCCCGAGTCATAGGCAGCCGATCGAACCGCCATGCGACCGGCGTCGAGATTGAGGCGCACCAGCTCCCACCGCTCGGCGTCGGTGGTGATGAGCTCTCGTCCCTGGTTCAGGTGCGAGACGATGTCGATGAGCCGCGCTTCGCGTCCTGCCGCGTCGGCATGATCGAGCATGAGTCGCCCGATCGAGCGGTGAACCGACCGCTTCCGCGCCTCGTCGATGAGCGCGTACGCCGCCTGTTGAACGCGGTCGTGCTGGAACCGATACGTCGTGCGCGCGGCGTCACCATCCTCACCGGCGTCGCCGCCCGTGTGCGCAACGAGCCGGTAGCTCTCACTCAGTGGAACGAGCGCCTGACGCACGAGCGCCGGCTGCAGCGCTGCCGCGGTGTCGGCGGCAGACTTTCCGGCAATGAGCGCGAGCGTCCCCAGATCGAACGTGTTGCCGATGCAGGCCGCGAGCTGCAGGACCTCCTGCGTCTCCGGCGGCAGTCGTCGCAGGAGACCGACGAGAAAGTCCACGACGTTCTCGCCGACTCCGGCCGCGGCCACGGCAACACCGTCCCACTGCCAGCGCCCGCGGTCGGGATCGAACGCGACCGCGCCCTGCTCGTGGAGCGACCGCAGGAGCTCGCGAATGAAGAACGGGTTCCCCTGCGCTTTCTCGAACACCAACCGGCTGAGTGGCGCCGCCTGTGCCGTGTCGACCCGTAACGTATCGGCGACGAGCTGGTCCACCGCGTGGGGCGCGAGCGGTTGGAGCCGAAGCTCCGCGAGGTCGCGCACCTTCCGCAGTTGGTCGAGCGTGACCATCAGTGGGTGCGTCGGGTCCACCGCGTTGTCGCGGTAGGCCCCGATGATCAGGAGATGCCCGACGTCGCGCGTAGTGGCGAGCCGTGCGAGCAGATTCAGCGTCGGCACGTCGCTCCACTGCAGGTCGTCCATGAACAGCACGAGCGGGTGCTCGGCTGTCGCGAACACCTTCACGAAGCTCGCGAACGTCATCTGGAAGCGCGTCTGCGCTTCGGCCGGTGGAAGCTCCGCGACCGGCGGGACGTCCCCGATCACGAGCGCCAGCTCGGGCACGAGCGTCGTGATGAGGCCGGCATTTGCGCCGAGTCCGTGCTGCAGCGCCGTGCGCCAGGCGTCGAGGCGCGCTGGTGGCTCGCCTAACAACTGATCCGCGAGCCCTCGAAATGCGGCGCCAATCGCGCCGTACGCCGCCGCCTGCTGGAACTGGTCGAACTTCCCCTCGACGAGGTAGCCGCGTCGCTGCACGATCGCCTTGCCCATCTCGGCGACGAGCGCCGACTTGCCGACGCCGGAATAGCCGGAGACGAGCGCGAACCCAGATCCGCCCTGCGCCACACCGTCGAACAGGGCAACGAGCTGCTCGACCTCGGCCTCTCTGCCGTACAGCCGCTGCGGAATCTGGAAGCGGCGCGACACGTCGGCCGCGCCTAACGTGAACCCCGGAACCGTTCCCGTGGCGGCGAGCGACTCGCGGCACCGCTCCAGATCCGCGATCAGTCCGAACGTTCCCTGGTAGCGGTCCTCGGCGCTCTTGGCCATGAGCTTCGCGACGATGCGCGACAGCGTCTCCGGAACGTCGGGCCGGCGCTCGTGCGCGAGCGGCGGCGGCTGGCTGATGTGCCGATGCGCCCACTCCAGCGCGTCAGCCGCCTCGAATGGCAGCGTGCCGGTGAGCAACTCGAAGCACGTGACGCCGAGCGAGTAGTAATCGGAGCGCCAGTCCACGTCGCGGCTCGTGCGTCCCGTTTGCTCCGGAGAGATATAAGGGAGCGACCCCTCGAGCTTCGTTGAAAGTTTGGCGCTCTGGCGCTCGAGCGTCAGCTCGGAGCAGAGGCCGAAGTTGGCGAGACGTGGCTCCCACGTGTCGGGGTCCACGAAGATGCTTCGCGGGGCGACGTCCTTGTGCACGACGTGGCGCTCGTGAAGCGCACCGAGGATGCGCGCGACGCGAATGACGAGCGGGAAGAACGCGTCGAGGGGCAATCGCTGCCTCGCGCGCTCCGCCAGGACTTCAGCGAGCGGGCGCCCGAACGCGTCGGTGATCAGCGCGAGGTTGCCGGACCCGTGCGGGACGAGCGCACGCACGGCGATGACGCCCGGGAGCGCCAGCCGCGACAGCACCTCATACTCGCGTCGCAGTTCGGCGAGATCGCGCACGCGTGGGTACTGTGCGCGCGCCGTCTTGATCCTGACGGGCGCGCCATCCGCCGCGCGCGCGCTGTACGTCACCCACGGCCCCGACTCGGCGAGGACCTCGAGGATCGTGTGACCGGGGACATCCACACCGACGCCAACCGCCGATGGCCCCGCCATCATGCGTCAGACCTGGAAAAAGCGGTTGAATGCGGAGTGATAACCCGCCATGGCATCGCGCGCCGGCTCCCCATGCCCGCATAACGCGTGGCGGAACGGCACCGATTTGAGCCGCACGAAGTCGTCCGCCTTCGGCTGACTCTCCTGCAGCCACGCGAGGCCGAGGCTGGTCGGCGCAAAAAACCCGATGTCCTGCATCTTCGCGACCGTCTCGTTGTCGAAGAACTCGTCGGGTGCAACCCAGTTCTGTAGCGAGTCGCAGGCGATCATGATGCCGCCCTCGCGATCGAGCCGGAGAATGCACTCGGGCCGCTGCGTCGTCGAGAACGTGAACATCGAGCAGCCGGCGAACGGCATCTCGCCGCCTTCGGTCAGCGTGTGGTGCACCGTGAGCCCCTCGCCGACGCGCATGCCGGGCATCGCCCAGAACTGCGCGCCGTACCGATCCACGTAGAAGCGGTCATCGACGCCGTGCATGTCCCCGATGCGCACGACGTTCGTGACCGTCCCGAGCGCCTCGAGCGCGGCGAGGCCGGCGTCGTCGAGCCGGACCGTGTTGATCAGCGTTAGGCGGCCGCGGTCGCGGACGATCGTCATGTTGCGATTGAACTGCCACATGGACCCGAAGAACTCGGCCCGCATCGTGCCCGTCACGAAGAACACGTCGGGAAAGACTTCCTGGATTGGCCCGTGCGGCATGACCGGATGGTACTCCGACATGATGCGCTCCTCGGGGTGGGAAGATCAGACGTCGATGTAACGGCCGGCGTACCGGAATTCCGTCGCATACGCGTGCAGCCAGGCATCCAGGTAGCGGCGCGCCGAGTCGGCGATGCGTCCGTGCCGGATGTCGTCGAGCGTCTCGCTGCCGTCGCTCGTGTCGTGCCGATGC
>DASURJ010000260.1:0-10068 GCA_036280115.1 Gemmatimonadaceae bacterium | reverse complement strand
CTGGCGCTCGAGCGACCCGAGGATATTCATCGCGTGAGCGATCTGGCGTTCGCGACCGGCAAGAGTGAGCGGACGCTCAACCGGTGGCTCGATAGTGTCGGTCTCCATTCGGCCGGGTACTTCGTGACGGCGGCGCATCTGCTCTACGCGTACCGGCTGCTCCGGCAGCCGCGCTCACGCGTTGCCGATGTCGCTGACCGCCTCGGGTACGCGTCGGTCAATCACTTCCGCGAAGCTGTCCGCCGCGCCATCCGCTGTTCCCCGCGCGAGTTGCGCGTTATGGACTCGGACGCGTTCGCCAGCAGCGTCGCCGGTTGGCTCGCCCGCCGCGGCTCGTTGACCGCTTCGCCAGACATCCCAGCCAGCGAGCTCAGGGGTAACGACCTTCGCTCATGAGCCCCGTCGCCGCCGCTCCGGGGCTCCGCGTCGCCTCATTTCCCCTGCTGCAGCGATGCCAGCAGGGCCTTCGCGCTCGGGTTGTCGGGCGCGATCGCCAACGCCTGCCTAACAAGCTTCGTCGCGCCGTCGATGTCCTTCCGGTCCTGCAGGTCGACCGCGTTGCCGATCAGCATCGCGAGGCGAAGCCCTTCCTTCGTGGGGCCACTGGAGCCGGAGCTTCGCCCCCTCGGCGCGTCGAACGGCGTGGGGTCGAAGTTCCGGCTCATCTTCTCACCAATGCGTGCGATGAGCGCGAGCACGTCATCGGCGTTCCCCTCGAGCTTGTCAGCGTACTCCTGGAGTCCCGTTTCGATTCGGACGCCGCGCACGTCGAGCCGGATCCGGTTTCGGCGGTCGACGTTCACGCCTCCGGTGACCATGTACCGAGCGCCGAGGAGCTTCCCGACGCGGGCAGCGGTCGTCGGGTCCGCGAGGTCCGATGTCGACAGCTTCAGCTCGTCGAGCACCGTCTGGAGGCGCTCACGTTCCACGACGCGAAGGTCCTGGTTTGCGCCCAGCTCGGTCATGAGGATCTGCGGCATGCCCTTCCCGAGCGGAGCCCAGTCAGCCGGGTCGCGCATCGCCGAGATGACGAAATCGGAAATGGCGACGGACGCGCGCCGATCGTCCGTGGGCGCGGGTTGTGTCACGCCGCGTGCGAACGGCAACAGGAGTGGTGTGGCGGCGAGGAGCGCGCGACCGGCGATGCGCGACGAGCGGGCGAAGCGGTGAGTAGCCACGGGGCCTCCCTGACCGGCGTTGCAACGAGATCCATCCGCGCAGCATTTCACGTTGCGGCGGGGCGACCAATGCTCGTGCCTTTGCGCGCGCTGTCAAGACAATCATCGCATCGACTCAGAGAATCGTCACGCGCGTGAGGCGCGTGCGGTCAGGAGCTCGCCATGGAGAAGGTTTGCCCGAAGTGTCTGCGCGAGTACGGCAGCGCAGACATGTTCTGTCCCGAGGACGGCACGCCACTCGTAATGCGGGATGGCGCGGCGGCGCCGACGGTGATCGAGCCGCCGCCGCCGCCGTCCGACGACGCACTCCTCGGCCGCGTCGTCGACGGACGCTACGAGCTCACGCAGCTGCTCGGCGTCGGTGGCATGGGGCGCGTGTATCTCGCGCAGCATCGCTTCCTCAAGCGGCAGGTCGCGGTGAAGATCCTTCACCGCGGGCGTGTGGACGATCCGACCGAGCTCGTGCGTTTCAAACGCACGGCCGTCCATGCCGGCACCATCGCGAACGACCATGTTGCCGGGATCTACGATTTTGGCGAGACCAGCGACGGTCTCGTTTACCTCGCCATGGAGTACGTGCCGGGAGACACCCTCGCGCGCATGGTGAAGGCGGAAGGCCCGTTCGAGCCGACGCGCGTCGTAGAGCTGACGCGCCAGATCGCGAGCGGGCTCGATGCGGCACACGCACAGGGCATCATCCACCGCGACCTGAAGCCCGACAACGTCATGGTCATGCGCGACCGCGACCGGCGCGAGATGGTCAAGATCGTGGACTTCGGGATCGCCAAGGCCCTGGGCAACGAGAGCCGCAACGTGACGCAGCTCGGCGCGGTCGTCGGCACGCTGATGTACATGAGCCCCGAGCAGCTCGCCGGCGGCGACCTGGATCGCCGGAGCGATGTGTACTCGTTGGGCCTCGTGGTGTACTTCATGCTCGCCGGCACGTTGCCGTTCGCCGGCACACGACCAGAGGAAGTGATCTATGCCCGGTTCGACCCGGCCGGGCCGCGACCTCTCGCCACCGTTAGGCCGTCCGTCGCGTGGCCGCCCGATCTGCAGGCGGTCCTCGACCGCGCGCTCGCGCGCGAGGCGTCCGCGCGGTTCACGACCGCCGGCGCACTGGCGTCCGCGTTAGGTTCGGCGATCGCGGTGCCGAAAGCGCCTGCCCGTCAGGCCGCGGCGCCCGACAGCCGCGCCCCGGCCGCTAGAGAGCGCGGAGTCCAGCCGTCTGCGCCGCCAACCCCCGCCCGCCCGGCCGCCGGAGCGCCCCGCCCGCCAGAACAGGCCGCACCGCACCGCGAGCGCACGTGGCCCGTCGCCGGGGCACGGCGTGTGAAACAGCGCCTAACGACGCTGTTCACGGGACCGAACGCGCGAGCGAGCCGTGTCGCGGCCATGACCGCGGCGGCAGTGCTCATCGTTGCCGCCAGCGCGGCCGCCGTGAAGTACGGGCCGTGGAACTCGACGGTCGAGAAACAGGCCCTGGGCTCGCTGCCGCTGGACACGGTCGGGGGGACAATTTCCATCCCGGGCACCGACACGGGTCACGTGGACACGGCGGTCACGGAGCCGCCCGCGGAACCGCCTCCCGAACCACCCTCGCCGCCGCCGCGTCGTGGAAACAACGGTGCGAAG
The DNA here is from genome assembly GCA_036280115.1 of Gemmatimonadaceae bacterium. Lineage (GTDB taxonomy): Bacteria > Gemmatimonadota > Gemmatimonadetes > Gemmatimonadales > Gemmatimonadaceae > JAJKIV01. The sequence goes on along the minus strand of DASURJ010000260.1, from coordinate 7,255 downwards.
ACGGCGGACCCGCCGGTGAAGCAGACGCCGCTCGATCCGGCCGACCCCGAAGTCGACCGACGCGCGGCGCGCCGCGCGCTGGAGCGCTACCGATGGCAGCTGCATCCCGACTCGAGCGTCTCGCCACCGGCCGCCCGGACAGCCATTGCACGCCTCGACGCGCTCATGCCTCGGCTCCGGACACGGAACGATTCACTGTTCGCGATGCTCTACCAGGCGCACGCGTACTTCCACCTTCAGGACCTGGACCGCCAGTGCGCGGTATTGCGGCGAATCCGCGACCGCGCACCCGGCACGCGACTCGAGCCGGTCATCGGGGAGTACTTCGGCTACGGCAAGTGCTCGTCGTATTGACGAACCGTCCGTCACGCGACTCGACCCACGTGACTTGACGGACCGGGAGCCCGGTCGCATGCTTCCAGTCACATGCTTACTGGAAGCCCATGACCAGGCCGCCGATCGACCTGCTGCAGGGCACCGTCGACGTCCTCATCCTCCGGACGCTCGCCTGGGAGCCCATGCACGGCTACGCCGTCTCGCGATTCATTCGCCAGCGCACCGACGGCGTTCTCACCATCGAGAGCGCTGCCCTCTACCAGGCGCTGCACCGCCTCGAGCGCAAGAAGTGGATCCGCGCCGAGTGGGGGCTGTCCGAGAATAACCGCCGCGCCAAGTACTACGAGCTCACCACAGAAGGCCGGAAGCAGCTGCGCGCCGAGGCGGCAACATGGAAGACGTACGCCGAGGCGGTGTTCAAGGTGCTGGAGCCGGTGTGAGGCGGTTCCTTCGCCTGCCTCGACGCTCGTCGGCGCGGTTGCGCGCCGACCTCGACGAGGAGCTCCACTTCTACTTCGACATGCGCACCCGCGAGCTCGTGGAGGGCGGCATGACCGACGCCGACGCGCGCCGCGAAGCGGTGCGCGAGTTCGGCGACCTCGAGTACACGAAACGATACTGCCTGGCCGAGGACGTGATGAGCACTCGTGACGAGCACCGGACCGATCTCCTGGGCGAGCTGCGCCAGGACGGCGCGCACACCTGGCGTACGCTCCGCCGCGCCCCGGCGTTTGCCGCGGTCGCCCTGATCACGATCGCGTTAGGCATCGGCGCCAATACCGCGATCTTCAGCGTGGTGAACGGGGTGCTGCTGCGCGACCTCCCGTATCGCGACGCCGCCCAGGTGGTTCGCATCTGGGGCGCCAACGCGAGCACGCAGCGCGACAAGAGTCAGTTGTCCCCCGCCGACTTTCTGGATCTACGCGCCGCCCAACGGTCGTTCACCACGATGGGCGCGTTCACGTTTGGAGGCGGCACGTACGTCGGGGATGGCGATCCCGTCAGGCTCGCAGGCCTTCGTGTGGACGCAAACGTATTCCCGGTGCTCGGCGTGTCGGCCGCGATCGGGCGAACGTTCGTCGCAGGTGAGGACTCGACCGCGCTCGCCCCGACGGTCGTCATGCTCAGTCACGGCGCCTGGCGCCGCCTGTTCGGCGGCGACAGCACCATCGTCGGCAAGGCCATCAGCCTGAGCGGGCGCATGCGCACGGTGGTGGGCGTGCTGCCGCCGTCATTCTTCTTCCCCACGGCGGCCGACGCCGAGATCTTCACGCCGCTCGATCTCACGCCGGTGTTGAACGACGCGAACCGCGCGCGGAAGTTCCACTTTCTCGGTGCGGTCGGCCGGCTACGGCCGGGCGTGGCCGTCGAGGAGGCGCGCGCGGAGTTGGTTTCGATCGCGCGCCGGCTCGAGCGCGACTACCCGGAATCCAACGCCGGCATCACGGTCAACACGCTGGGCGTACGCGACGCGGTGGTCGGCGACACGCGGCCGGCGCTCCTCGTGCTCCTCGGGGCGTCGCTGCTAGTCCTGCTCATCGCGTGCGCGAACGTGGCAGGGATGCTGCTCTCTCGCGCCGTATCGCGCCGCCAGGAGCTCGCCGTTCGCGCGGCGTTAGGCGCCGGGCGTGCGCGACTGGTGCGGCAGATGCTGACCGAAAGCGTGGTGCTCGCCGGCGTCGGCGGCCTCGTCGGGCTCGGCCTCGCCGCCTGGGGGACCCGCGCGCTCGTCGCCTCGGCAGGTGACATGCTACCGGTGTCGAGTCAGATCGCGGTCGACACCACCGTCCTCACGACGGCCATCCTCGTCACGCTGGCCTGTGGCGTCCTGTTCGGGCTGGTGCCGGCCCTCGCGGCGTCGCGTGACATGCACATGACACTCAAGGATGCGGGCCGCGGCTCGAGTGGCGGAGTCGGCCGCCATCGCCTCCGCACTGCGCTCGTCACCGGACAGCTCGCGCTCGCCGCAATGCTGCTCGTCGGCGCGGGACTACTCGTGCGGAGCCTCACGCGTCTCCAGCAGAACGACCTCGGGTACACGGTGGACTCCGCACTCACGTTCGAGCTCGGTCTCGTCGGCCAGCGGTACGCGACGTCCGAGGCACAGGATCAGTTTTACGAGGAACTGTACCGACGTCTCAATGCCCTGCCCGGTGTCGTTGCGGTTGGCGCATCCGGCAACTTGCCGCTCCGCGGCGGCGCGTCGGCCTCACTCGCGATCGACGGGCGGCCACACCAGGGGGAGAGGCTCCCGGAGGTCGGGTACCAGCCGGTCTCGGATGACTGGTTCAAGGCCATGGGGGTTCCGCTCAGGCGCGGTCGTCCCTTCGCGCCGAGTGATCACAATGATGCGCCACCGGTCGTGATCCTGAGCGAGACGGCAGCGCGTCAGTTCTGGCCTAACGCCGATCCCGTTGGAGCGCGCTTGAGACTCGGCCCCAATCCGAACACGCCCTGGTTCACGGTTGTCGGAATCGTCGGCGACGTTCGCATGGGGGTCGCCGGCACCCCGCGACCCACCGCGTACGTGTCCGCTCGGCAGGACCACTGGGGCGGGATGGCCTTCGTGGTACGCACCACGGGCGATCCCATGGCGCTCCTTCCGGCAGTGAGACGCGAGGTCCGCGCGATCGACCCCACGCTGCCGGTGTCCGAGGCGCGGTCGATGCGCGACGTACAGGCAATGCAGCTCACCGATCGCCGGCTGCCGATGCAACTGATGGCGGCGTTCGCCATGCTGGCACTCGTGCTCGCGGCGGTGGGCGTGTACGGCGTGATGGCCTACTCGGTTGCCGCGCGAACGCGCGAGATCGGCGTGCGCGTGGCCCTCGGGGCGCGGCCCGGCAACGTGTTCGGCATGATCGTGCGGTACGGACTGGCGACCGCCGCTACCGGGCTCGTGATCGGCTTGAGCGGTGCAGCGGCACTGGGCAAGCTCCTGACGAACCTGCTCTATGAGGTCGCGCCGACAGATGGGGCGACGTTCGTCTCGGTGGCGGTCGTGCTACTCGCCGTGGTGCTCGCGGCGTGCCTCATCCCGGCCCGCCGCGCGGTGCGGGTCGATCCACTGGAGGCGTTGCGCAGCGAATAGCGCCGCAACGCCGCATGTCAGCCGAGCACGCTACCGAGCCATCGCACGATCAACACGCCGAGCGTGATGACCCCGGCGATGATGGCCACGACACCAAGGAAGATGAGCGCAACCACGCCCCGGCTTGCTGCCTTCGTCTCCCGAGGGGCGTCGAGGAAGCGCTCGAGCAACTGTACGTTGCGGCGGTTTGCCTTGACGCCCACGTCGAACAGATCGCCGAGAACGGGCACGAGACCGACGAGGCTGTCGAGCGCGATGTTGCCGAGCATGCGCACCAGCACCGAGGTCGGCGCGCCTTCCTGCGCGGCCACGAGCAGGATGTAGCCCGACATGGCCCCGCCGATCACGTCGCCGAGACCGGGGATGAGGCCGATGACGGGGTCGAGCCCGATCCCGATGTTGGTTCCCGGGATGCGAATGAGGTCGTCGAGGAGCCGCGCGAGACCGCGAGCTCGGGTGACGCCACCGCTGGGGCTGGCGGCGGATGTGCGCGCGTCGGGGACGCGATCGACAGGAGTACGAGTGGCCATGGTTGCGTGTTGTTTCAACTAGTGGACCACGTTCGAGCCTGTCATTCCGAGCCGACGGGCGGCGGGGGACGGGCGACGGGGGACGGGCGACGGGGGACGGGCGGCGGGCGACGGTGAGCAGTCGGGCAGTCATCCGTCGTGGGTGACGCGGTCGTCGGTGGCCAGCGACGCCACTGAGCACTGACGACTAATGGACTCACGACTGATGACTGCCCGACTGATGACTGCCCACTGATCACTCCCCGACCGATCAGCGGCGACCGAAGCCCGGCCCGACGGCATCGCCGGCTCTCGGAATGACGATTGTCTCATCGATGCTGCCTAACGACTCACACGCGAGACCAGTCGGCCAGGCAGATCGCCCTCAGCTCACGTGCGACGCAGCGCGACCCCGTCGACCACGCGAGCGAGCATCTCCGCGCTCGGCACGGTGCCCTGCGCCATGCGAGCCGACCCTCCGCCACGCCCGCCGGCGGCCTGCAGCTGCGCCTTGAGCGCTGCGCCCGCATCAAGCCCCGAATCGTCCGATGCCGCGATCAGAACCGTGGCGGGCGACGATATGGTTGCGATGAGCACCGCGCGAGGCAACGTGGCGAACGCCAGCGCGAGCGGGCGCAATGCCTCGAGCGTACCGACCTCGCGCTGCACCACCGCGACACGAACACCGCCCGGCCCTGGCGGCGTGGCATCGTAGAGCGCGCGAGCCTCGTGCACGGCCAGCTCACTTTCGAGTCGCCTGTTCGTTGCAAGGGCGTCGCGCAGCTGCTCTCCCTGCGCCACGACCAGTGCGGGTGCTTCGGCGCTCGACGCCTTGAGCGTGAGCGCAATGCGCGAAAGCGTATCGTAATCGGCGCGCGCCTGGCGCAGCGCGCGGCCGCCGCAGAGAAACTCGACGCGCGTCTGCTTGCGGATGCGTTCCGTGCCGCGGAGCACGATCGCGCCGATCTCGCCGGTCGCGCGTACATGCGTGCCGCCGCACGCGCTTCGGTCGAGACGATCGATGGTGACGAGCCGGATAGTTCCCGAGCGTGGCGGCGGCTTTCGCAGCCCGACGGCCGTCGCGGCATCCTCGAACGTCACGGTCACCGGCCGGTTGTCCCACACGATCTCGTTCGCGCGGCGCTCCGCCGCGAGGAGCTGATCAGCGGAAAGCGCCCCCACATCGAGGTCCAGCGAAGATCGATCGACGCCGAAATGAACGCTCATCGTGTCGTAGCCGAACAACTCGGCGAAGACCGCCGTCAGGAGATGCTGGCCGGTATGCTGCTGCATGTGGTCGAATCGCCGAGGCCAGTCGATCGCTCCCTGGACGACATCGCCGACGTCGTGGGCCGCGAGCGGCGCGGCGAGCACGTGCGCGACGCGCTCGTCTTCGTCGATCACGTCGGACACCGAGGCGCCGCCGAGTGTGCCGAGGTCGAACGGTTGACCGCCCGACGTCGGGTAGAACGCGGACCGATCGAGGTAGACACGGCGGCCCCCGTCGGCGATCTCGGTGATGCGGCCGTCGAATGCCGCGAGATACGAATCCGTATAGTAGAGTCGGGAGGTCATCTGGCTCGCCGTATGCTTCCTGTACCCGCTGTCGGGGTGTCCGGGACGGTCCGCGAGGCCCCGAGTGTCCGGTGAAACATCACCATGAAGCGGCGGAGTGCATATGTCTCGGGCTATGGCGGTTCGCGTTCTCCTCGCGTGGGCGGTGGTCGTGTCGGCCTGTGGCGGCGATCGCGACGTTCCCCAGGTCGACACCTCCGCAGGCTCGGTCGGTGTCGTGGATTCGGCGCCGGGGGCGACAGCGGCAACGGTAGCGGCGATCCTCACCGACGAGAACGTCTTCGCGCTGCTCGACACGGCGCTCGCCACGGTCATCGCGACGGACCGGCTCGCGCAGGAGAAGACCGACGGGGCCGTGAACGCCTTCGCGGCAAAGGCCGTGAGTGAGAATGCGGTGACGCGGAACGCCGTGAAGACAACCTCGGAGCGGCTGAATATCGCGCCCGTGCTTCCCGACCGGGATGTGATTCGGGACCATGCGCAGGCGATGAGTGACCTGCAGGGGCGAACCGGAGCCGACTTCACCCGGGCGTACCTGGACCGTGCGATTCAGGTGCGGAAAGACCTGATCGACGAGATCGACGACGCGCTGGAGAGCGGCGGGGTTCGTCAGGAACCGGTGAGAAAATTCCTGAGCGACGTGCGCGTGAACCTCGACGCGAGCCGGAAGGCGGCGGAGGATCTGAGGGCTACGCAGGGGTAGGACCGGCGGCGACCCCGGACTGGTGCCCCCTCGCGCGCTCGGAGGGGGCACTCGACCTCCCGCGCCACCAGAGTCGATGGCGCGGCCTGGACGACCGAGAAGACCGCTACTTCTTCTTCGCGGCCTTCTTCGCGGCGGGCTTGCTGGCGCCGCCGCTGCGCTTCTCGGCGCGCTCGACCTTCGCGAGCCATGCCTCGGCCGCGGCGAGCGCTTTCTTCTTGCTGCCGTGACTCGCGTCGCCGAAGAACGCCCGGTGCTTCGGACGCCACGTGCCACTCTTGTCACGCGCATAGCCGAATCGCGCGAAGTAGCCGTGGGTGCGAGTCGATTCCTGGTCGATCCGGCTGATGCCGGGACGCTTGGCGCCTGACGCGCGCTTGCGAGCAGTAGTGGTTGCCATGGTCTGTAAGATAGCGAACAAGGACGATTCGCAACACCCGCCTAACAGCCAACAGCCTAACGCCCTAACGGCGCTTCGTGATGGCCGAGACGGCGCCCCTGGCTGAATCCGCGCCATGTCTGGCGCTCCCTGTCATAACGCGGCAAGGTGTCATAACGTTCAACGTCCACACCTCCGCCGTCCCGCCCCACCGCTGCCTGACGCGATGCCGCGCCCGGCCGGCACCCCAACGCTCATCGCCCCCGCCGGGTCCGTTCCCGCCGCCGTTCGGTGCCTGACGTGACGCGGGTCCCACACCCTCGTCCACGGTTAGATGACCGTTAGATGATCCCAATGCCCTCGATGCTCGGCGTCTCGACCGCCCGGATCGTTCTGACGGCGCTGCTCGCGACGCTCCCCGCGCTCCTCGCGTGGTGGAGCGGCCGCCGGCTGATGCGTCGCGGGGAAGACCCGGCGCTGCCCGAACTGCTCGACAGCCGACGACGCACGACCATCCGCGCCGTTGCCGTGGCCGTGGCGCTCATGATCGTCTTCGCCACGAGCGACGCAGCCTGGGGGATCCCGCTCCTCATCGTGCTGCTCCTCGCGTCCGGGTACCCCGTCCGCACCCGAGTGCTCGGGGAAACGTGGGCGTTCGGCCC
>DASURJ010000259.1:0-3413 GCA_036280115.1 Gemmatimonadaceae bacterium | reverse complement strand
CGGATTGGCGCTGGGGGGGTGAGGGTGTCGTCGCGGAGTACCGCCATTACCAGGAGATCATTGATGCGCTCGGGCGGTCGCTGTCGCTCGTGACGGCGCCGGATCCCGCGCACCACGGCTGGTTGGCGGCGGAGGCGCGGTATCTCGGGCACCGGAACCATCCGTCGATCCCGACCACGTACCACTACTGGACGAAGTACCGCGACGTGCGGCGCGGGCCCGGGTACCTGCGGCGGTGGATCGAGGGCGAGACCGTGGGCGCCCACGTTAGGCGCACCGGCCCCGAGGACGTTCCGTACGTGATGCGGCTGCTGCGAGCAGCGGGGTCGACGGTCGCCTACCTCCACGACGCCGGCGCGGCCCACGGCGCGCTGTCACCGGAGCACATCTGGGTCGCGCCGACCGGGCGGATCTGGTTGCTCGGCTGGCAGTGGGCGATCCCGCGTGCCGACTTGCCGGCGGGCGTCGCCCCCGACCGCCGATGGACGCCGACTGCGCCCGAGTGGACCGTCGGCGGCTGGGCACCGACGCCGGCAAGCGACCAGTGGCAGCTGGCGGCGACCTGCTTCGCGGCGCTCACCGGCGAGCTGCCGCCGGCGACCGATCCGCCGCCCCTCCGGCTCGTGCGTCCCGATTTACCGCAGAGTGTGGCGTCCGCGCTGGATCGCGCGCTGAGCGAGAATCCCGGCGAGCGACACCGCTCGATCGTGTCGTTGCTCCGGTCGTTCGATCGCGCCTCGTCATCGCGGAGTGTGATGGTGAGCGGCGGGATCGCGCCCGACAAGGAATGGCAGTCGGACGAAGCACGGATGCGATGGGCGGTCGGCGACGACTACGACGTGCTCGCGCTACTCGGAACCGGCACGTTCGGCACGGTCTGGCGGGTGCGCGACCTGTCGCTCGAACGCGAGGTCGCGCTCAAGATGCTCCATCCGGATGTGGCGAGCGATGAATCGGCGGTCGCGCGGTTTCGTCGCGAGGCGCGTCTCGCAGCGCAGCTCGCGCACCCGGCCATCGTTCCGATCTACGACTGGGATGCGCGCGGAGACGTGTCGTGGTACACGATGGAGCTGGCCGAGGGCGGGTCGGTGGCAGACCTCATCACGCGGCACGGCCCACGCCCGTTCGCCGAGATCGCGCCACAGGTCGACGCGGTGCTCGACGCGCTCGTGGCCGCCCACGCGAATGCCATCATCCACCGGGATCTCAAGCCCGAGAACATCCTGATCGACCGGTACCGCCGATGGCGCATTACCGACTTCGGTATCGCGAAAGTCGCTGGTGAGGACGCGGGTGGCGCGAGCGGAACGCCCGCGTTCGCGGCACCGGAGCAGCTCCTTGGCGAAGCGCAGGGGCCCGCGGTGGACTGTTTCGCGGTCGCCGCGATCGTGGTGTACGTGCTGCGTGGCCATCCGCCGTTTCCCGGGAAGACCGGCCCGACGATCCTCGCGCAGCAACTCTCGGGGCAGCTCGATCTGAGTGACTTCGAGGCGCCGCTGGCGGCCTGGCTTCGGCGCGGTCTTGCGGCCGACACCGAGCAGCGCTTCCCGGATGCGGCGGTCATGCAGGCGGAGTGGCGGGCGCTCATGCGGGCGGCGGAGACGGCAGCGCAGGGTGGCGCAGCCGAGCAGGCGAATGGTGCTCCCGCCGTGCCGCGGGCGTCATGGTGGCGGAGGATTACGCGGCGTTAGGGCAGGAACGGCGACGTGCGAACGGCGACGTGCGAACGGCGGAGGCGACGCTACTACTCGGTATGGGCGCTCGATCGCGGCGCCTGGCGACGGACCGTCTTCACGTTCACGAACTCGCGGAGGCCCCACGGGCCGAGCTCGCGGCCGTAGCCCGAGCGCTTCACGCCGCCGAACGGGAAGCGCGGGTCCGATGCGACCATCGCGTTGATGAACACCGTGCCCGCCTGCAGGTCACGCGCGAAGCGCTCCGCCTCCCCGTCGTCGCGCGTCCACACCGAGGCGGCCAGCCCGAACGTGGTGTCGTTCGCGATACGGATCGCGTCGTCGAGGTCGCGCGCACGGAAGACCGTCGCTACCGGGCCGAACATCTCCTCGCGGTACGCTGGCGAGTCGCGCGGGACATCCGCGAGCACTGTGGGCTCGAAGTAGTTCCCGGCCCCGTCGCGTCGCGTCCCGCCGGTGAGGACGCGGGCGCCGCGCCTAACGGTATCCGCCACCTGGCGCTCGAGGTCGTCCACGATCTGCGGCGTGGCGAGCGGGCCGATATCCGTTCCTTCCGCCATGGGGTCACCCACGGCCAGCGCGCGCATGCCGTCCACGAAGCGCCGCGTGAAGTCGTCTGCCACCTGCTCGTGCACAATGAACCGCTTCGCCGCAATGCACGATTGCCCGTTGTTGATGGTGCGTGCCTTCACCGCAACGCGCGACGCCGCCTCGATGTCGGCCGACGGCATCACGATGAACGGATCGCTGCCGCCGAGCTCGAGCACCGTCTTCTTGATCTCCGCGCCAGCCGTCGCCGCCACCTGGCGTCCCGCGGGCTCACTGCCCGTGAGCGTCACGGCCGCGACGCGCGAATCCTTGATCAGCGCCTCCACCCGATCGGATCCGATCAGTACGGTCTGAAATACACCTGGCGGAGCGCCTGCGTCGCTGAACAGCTGCTCCAGCGCCAGCGCGCACTGTGGCACGTTCGACGCGTGCTTCAGCAGGCCGACGTTGCCCGCGCAGAGGGCCGGCGCCGCGAACCGGATGACCTGCCAGAACGGGAAATTCCACGGCATCACCGCGAGCACGACGCCGAGGGGCTCGTACCACACCTCGCCGTCGGCGATCGTTTCGGGCGCGACGAACGCGCTCGCGTGGTCGGCGTAATACCGGCACGCAAGCGCGCATTTCGCCGCTTCCTCACTGGCCGCTTTGAGCGGCTTTCCCATCTCGAGCGTCATGAGACGCCCGTACCGATCCTTGTGCTGCTCGAGGAGCGCGCCCGCTTTGCGAACGACGTCCGCTCGCTCCTCGACCGGCGTGGTGCGCCACGTCGTGAAGGCACGGGTGGCCGCCTCGAGTCGCGCTTCGAGCTCGTCGTCAGACAGCGCGTCGAAAACTCGAAGCGTTTCCCCTGTTGCTGGATTGACGGTCGCGATCGCCATTTGTGCACACCGCTGAGGTGGACCCTGCGGTGACCTCGACGGTCGTCAGGAGTTGTCCCCGTCGAGCATGCCGCCGAGCATGCCGAGCATGCTTCCCTCTTCACGTCGCGCACCACCAGCGCGCGGCGAGGCGGCAATGATGCGGTCGGCGAGCCGCGAGAAGGGAAGCGTCTGCAGGATCACGCGGCCGGGCCCGGTGAGCCGAACGAAGAACAACCCTTCGCCTCCGAACAGCGCCGTCTTCACGCCCGGGACCATCTGAATGTCATAGTCCACGCTCGGCTGGAAC
>DASURJ010000258.1:0-9014 GCA_036280115.1 Gemmatimonadaceae bacterium | reverse complement strand
GGCAGTCTAACGAACGCTGAAGCTGACGAGGGAGATATTGATTGGTGCTCACTTCGCGAGCACCCTTATTTGATTCCCTCGCAGCTTAGCGTGGGCGTTAGGTCACACCACGTTTTCGGCGCGCGCAACCGTTGAGGCTTCGTACCGTCGTCGACGACCACTTCAGTGGCTACCTCGCGGACGCACGCAAGGCCATAGCTGCTGGGCTGAGTTACCGGCCGCATGCCGTGGGCTCGGTCCTTTCGCCACCCCAAGAGCCCGATCTCATCGCATCGCTGTTGCTCGAAGGGGTACCGGAGCTTGCCAAGCGGTGGGCTGCGCGACTGAAGCGCCAGGGGTTTGGGGTGCGTGTCACTGCTGTCTTCGCGCACCAATCACCGATCGTCAGCCACGCGCTCGCGAGTAAAGCACCGGAGCTAGGAGATCTGCTGGTCGCAACATTCCATACAACCTCGGGTGGTCACCAGCAGCGAAGGGCGCTACTCCTGCAAGCGAAGGTCAGCGACGGACTGGAGACGCGGATTCCGAGAGCAGACGATCATCAGCGTCTCCTCTACGAGCAATGGCCGAGCTTCACCTATGTGCGGCCATCGGAGCTTGCAGGTGCGAAACGAAGTGTCTGGCCAGCACGGGCCCATAAGGGAGCTGAGTACCTCCTGTTGCGTAGACCGGTGAGATCCGGAAGATCCTATACGGCCTGGACAGGACAGGCCGGCCGACGCGTGGTCGCGGAACGCTCGCTCCCGCACGCGCTCGCCGAGGTACTGGCCGTCCGTCACGGACGCCCGTTCTTCCCCGACAGGTGTACATGCCCCGAGCATGGATGGTCCCAACTCGTTTGGGATATGATCGAGGCGGCGCGAGTCCGCACGTTCAATCGAAGGAAGGCGGGCTACACGTCGCGCCCCCGTTTCCTCTCGGCGCCTCCGGTATTGTCCGGTACCGCGTTCCTCTTGGCAGCCGGCGTGCCTCAAGCGATCGCACGGGGCTACACGACACTTCCGCTGGGGGATGATGACGCCGACAGCGAATCGGGAGTCATTCTCACGCGGCAGAATGCCGACGTGGCAGATGACAATCCAGGTGCCTCCGTACTGCTGATCGAGACGTTTGACATCGGCGCGGCTGTGACCTAACGGGGGCGCTGAAAATGACAAAGCGGCCCGAGCTCCCACATCCGCACGGTCCAGCGTGGGCCGCTTTGCAGCTTTGCTTTGGCATCAGGCTTCACACTTATACAGTGATCACCCAATGCCGTCGACTCGCTTTCATCGCCTCGCAATGGCCGCACTAGCGGGCCTGCTTGCGGTGGCCTGCGGTACTTCTCTTCGCGCGCAGGTCGCCTACGACGCCCGGCGTGCACGCGTGGAAGTATTGGGCCTGCATCGCTGGACGCTCGCTGCGCTTCAGGATTCGATCCAGCGCAGAGTGCCGGGGCAAACGCTCGCCGATGCGGCCTGCATGGTCACGCTGCGCGATTCGCTGCACTTCGCGGACGCCCTGGTCAGAGATCTCACCTATTCCGCTGCTCCGGGCGCGCCGACTCGCCACTACCTGGTTATCAAGGTCGTCGAGCCGCAGGATTCGGCACGGATGCGCTGGCGGCCGGCGCCGAGGGACAGTTTCACCGTGCTGCGTCCGTCGTATGCGACCGTGATTCTCCCTGTGACTGATTCGCTTGGCCACCTCTGGATTGGCCGATTTCTCGCTCCACTGCAGCTCTACCACCGCGATTCCGCACTACGAGTGGCTCTGATGCGCGCACGACCGGATGCCGCACGGGCGGATGCCGATCGCGTCTGGAGTTTCCTGGATGCGCACCGTACCGAGAGCGACCGTCGCACCGCCCTGACCGCATTGCGCAACGACGGTCCCTACGCGAATCGCGTCGTCGCCGCCGCCGTGTTATCGAACTTTGCGGAGCAGGACTCGACCTGGTGGGCGCTTGCTGATGCGCTTCGCGACGGCAACGACGCAGTGCGCACGGTTGCCATTGAGGTGCTCCTGAGCTTTCCGTCGCGAGCGGTCGACTGGGCGCCGGCTGTCGGCACGCTCCGCGCCCTGCTGGGCGGCACCAACGTCGGAGCCACGCAGGAGCTTATGGAACTGCTGGAGCGTACCCGGATAAACCCCACGCTGGCACGTCCCCTCCTGCACGACAACGGCAGTTGGGTACTGACGCACCTGCGCGCCGAGTACCCCGGAGCCAGCACTGCCGCCCACGCTCTGCTGGTGCGACTGAATGGTGGGACCGACCTGGGCACAAGCGACGTTGCGTGGTCGCAGTGGATCGCGACGATGTAGGCCAGAGGATTGCCGGCATGGCCGTGAAGTGGACGACGACCATTGCCGTTGCGTCGACAACCTTCTGCCTGTCTGGCTCAGTATGCGCCGCGCAGAAGATCGTGGTCGGCGAGCGAACGGTCGTCGCGGTCGCCCCCTCCGGCTGGGCCCTCGTCGAGCCACACCTTGCCGTCAATCCCCAATACCCGAATCGACTACTCGGGGTCGCCATCCTGACTCCCGGCCAGGGATCCTATCAGGAAAAGGGTACGCGTCAGGTGTGCCGGGCATTCCGGTCCACCGACAGCGGGCTAACGTGGCAGCCGCACGACTTTGCCGTGAGATGGTGCTACGACCCATGGATTGCGTACACACCGAGGGGCGAAGCGGTACTCGCCCTGTCCGGGCGGCACCCCGCCGTAGACAGTATTGGCCGAGGGCAGGATCTGCTGCTCTTCCACTCGGCCGACGGAGGCCGTGAATGGCCGGACCATCCGTTGGTCCTCCGGCGCTCGCCCGATCACCCGACCATTGCAGTGGACACGACCACCTCGAAGTGGCGGGGATCCGTGTACGTGATGTCGGGCCAGAGCATCCAGGTTGCCGCATCGAGGGATGGTGGGCAAACCTTCGCGCCACCGATTGAGGTGACGCCGAACAATCTCATCAACCTGGCTGAGACACCTGTCGTGCTGTCGAACGGCACGCTCGTGCTCTCGTTCGTCGATGCCGCCTGGCGACGGCCTGACTCGGCGGACCCTTTCGGCTACTTCACGCACCGGCGGTCCTGGATCGTGCGGTCAGGCGATGGTGGTGCAACCTTCAGCGACCCGTTCTTCATCACCGATGCGTGTGGGCAGCCGCCCCATTTCCAGCAGTCGTTTCTGACCGTTGATCCCTCCGCTGCGTTCCGTGACCGCCTGTATTTCGCCTGCCGGCGAGCCGGCGGTGGGCCGATCGTCGTAGCCCACTCCTCGGATGCGGGCGCGGAGTGGTCCGACCCGGTTCCGGTGTCGGCCGAACCGGATGACTCAACGGTATCGCGCGTCGTGGTAATGGCGGTGAACTCCACCGGCGTGCTGGGAGTCGCGTGGATGGTCGGCCGTCCCGCCGTGCCGTGTCACGAGCTGTGGTTCACCGCATCGATGGATGGTGGCCGCTCATTTCTTCCACCCGAGCGGCTGTCCGCTCCGGCCTGCGCAGCCTCTGTGTGGTCAACCAGCGGCGACTACTTCGGCTTGGCCGCATCCGGCACGGGACAATTCCACCTGTTATGGGGCGAGCCTGCCAGGGCGGGTGGAATCCTGGTGCATACGACCGTCGACGTGCGGAAGCTTGCAGCACGCTGCAGCAGGGCCGGCACCGGTGCGCGAGCCGAGGTCGCCTCTCCTGCCTCGACCCTCGGCGAGAGCTGGAGCCATCGGGGCCCGAGCGACGAGCTCACCACCACGGTCCGCTCCGCGCCCCACCCGAGCGCGCCGGCCGGGTCGTCGCGGCGCCTCGCATACAGCTCGAGCTGCAGCAGGCGGCTCCATCCGATGGCGGCGACGGCATTGCGGTAGCGGTACTGCGCGAGCGGCTCGTGGACGACGAGCGTGTCGGGGTTCTCTTCGTCGCGACCGAACAGCAGCCCGCCCGTGGTGCGTCGATCCTCGCACCCCGCGCGGATCCAGAGGGAGCGCGGCAGCTGCAGCCGGCCGTAGCCGTCGGCGCTCCGCGTGCCCTTCGCATAGCCCTGGAACGCCGTGTCCGCGGCGAGCACGGAGCCCTGCACCCTGAGCCGGCCCACCGTGCTTCCCATCCTGGCACGCCACGGCCTGCCAGCTCGCTCCGCACGATCCCCCTCCGTCGAGATCGACGATGACGATGGATGGCCGGTCACGCTCCTACGACTCCACCCCCATCCGTCCGTCCGTCGCGCGTGCGACGGTCCATCCCTTCCGCGTGAAGAACTGATGAAGCGCGGCGAGGACCGACGCATCGTCCTCGATCAGCAGCAGCGAACGGCTCACCCGACGCCTCCACCCTCGAGCATCTCGCGCACCACCCGCAGCAGCTCGTCGGCCACGAACGGCTTCTGGACGAATCGCGAGCCGGGCTCGAACAGCCCGCGGCGCAGCACGTCGTCGTCCGTGTACCCGGACATGTAGACCACCGCCGCCGCCGGACGCACGGCGCGGAGCCGCTCGACGAGTCCCCGCCCGCTCATCTCCGGCATGATGACGTCGGTGAGCACGAGGTGGATCGGGCCGTCGTGCGCCGTCGCCCGCTCGAGGGCCTCGCGCCCGTTCCGGCATTCCAGCACGTGGTAGCCGCTCCGCTCGAGGATCCGGCGCGCGAGCCGGCGCAGCGCCTCCTCGTCCTCCACGAGCAGCACGGTCTCGCTGCCGCGTGACGGCGGCACGACGACGGGCTGGCTGAGCGGCGTCGCCGCCGACGGTGCGATGCGCGGGAAGTAGAGCTTGAACACGGTTCCGTGCCCGGGCTCCGAGTAGACCCACACGTGCCCGCCCGACTGCTTCACGATGCCGTACACCGTGGAGAGCCCGAGTCCCGTCCCCTTCCCCGCCTCCTTCGTCGTGTAGAACGGCTCGAAGATGCGCGCCTGCACGTCGCGCGACATGCCGACGCCAGTGTCGCTCACGGCGAGCATGACGTACTGGCCGGGCAGCACCACGGTGCGCTCCTGCGCCACGTGGCTCGAGGCATAGCCGCCGTCCAGCGTCACCTGGGCCGTCTCGATCACCAGGCGTCCGCCGTCCGGCATCGCGTCCCGCGCGTTCACGGCGAGGTTGATCAGCACCTGCTCGAGCTGGCCGACGTCCGCCATGATGCTGTCGATCCCCGCCGCCAGCTGCGCCTCGACCGCGATGTGCTCGCCGATGAGGCGGGCGAGCATCGGCCTGAGGTTGGCCACCACGTCGTTGAGGGCGAGCACGCGCGGGTTCAGGATCTGCTTCCGGCTGAACGCCAGCAACTGCCGCGTCAGGCCGGCCGCCCGGTCGGCGGCGGCCGCGATCTGGCGCACGTCCTCCGTGCGCGCGTCCGCGCGATCCATGTCGGCGAGCAGGAACCCCGTGCTCGCCTTGATGACGGTGATCAGGTTGTTGAAGTCATGGGCCACTCCTCCGGCAAGCCGTCCCACTGCTTCCATCTTCTGCGACTGCCGGAGCTGCTCCTCGAGCTGGTCGTGCCCGGTGAGATTGATCATCGAGCCGACGAGACGCGCCGCCCGGCCGGCCTCGTCACGCAGCACGTACGCGCGGTCGAGCACGCGGGAGTACCCACCGTCGCTGCGGCGAAATCGATATTCCTCCGTCCATCCTTCCCCGGGACCCGCAAGCACTGCTGCGAGACTCGCCGTCACGCGCGCCTCGTCGTCCGGATGCAGCAGCGCGACCCACCACTCGTACGTCGCCTCGAACGTGCGCGGATCGTGGCCGAATGCCGTCTGCAGCGTCTCGCCCCAGAAGTGGTGTCCGGTCGCGATGTTCCAGTCGTACATGACGTCGTTGGTGGCGCGGGCGGCAAGGCGAAAGCGGATCTCGCTCTGCTCGAGCGCCGTCACGGCCCGCCGCTGGTCCGTGACGTCCAGGACGAGCCCGTCCGAGACCACCGAGCCATCCGGCGTGCGCTGGTCGTGGGCGACGACCTGGACGAACCGCTCCTCGCCCGAGGGGAGCACGACCCGCCCCTCCCAGCGGAAGTCGCCCGCCACGTCGGCGACGGCGCGTGCATGCGAGACGAGACCCTCACGGTCGTCGGGATGGACGAGCTGCACGAGGATGTTGGAATCACGCACCACCGCCTCGGGCTCCACGCCGAAGATCGCGCGCGCTCCCTCGCTCACGAAGGTGTATCCCTTCGTGCCGTCGGGTCGGTAGGTGAACTGGTACACCATCCCCGGCGCGTTGGCCACGACGTGCCGGTAGCGCGCCTCGCTTTCGCGAAGAGCCTGCTCGGCCTCGCGCCGCTTGGTGATGTCGGTGACCATCGCCAGCGCGCCCGAGAACTTCCCGTCCGGCGTGGCGATCGGGCTCATCGCCATCAGCACCCACAGCGACGTGCCGTCCTTCCGCAGCAGCTCGAGCTCGTGCGTCTCGGCGATTCCCCGCTGGCGCCGTGCGAACAGGGTGCGGGCCTCGAAGGCCGTCGCCGGCGTCATGAAGGCGAACAGCGACGTGCCGATCAGATCGGAGGCGGTACGGCCCAGCATCGTGCACAGGCGCGAGTTCACGTACGTCGTCGTGCCGACGTGGTCCACCACCCAGATCCCCTCGTGCGCCGTCTCGACGAGGGCACGGAGCCGCGTTTCGCTCTGGCGCAGCTCCTCGTCGGCCCGCCGCCGCTCCGTGACGTCGAGGATCTGCGACATGCGGCGCACCCGTCCGTCAGGGAGGCGCAGCACCGTGACGGTCAGCAGCCCCCACACGAGGCCGCCGTCGCGCCGGCGAAAGCGCCGCTCTTCGGTGAAGCGGGGGAGCTCGCCGGCCAGTACGCGCTCCATCTGTACGTCATCCAGTCGAAGGTCGTCCGGATGAGTGACGTCGTGGTAGCGGAGCGACACCAGCTCGCACTCGGGATAGCCGAGAAACTCGCACAGCGCGGCATTGGCGCGCTCGATCGTACCGTCGAGGCGGCAGACGGCGAGCCCGATTCCCGCCTGGTCGAAGGCGTGGCGGTACCAGGGATCGTCGTCGTGGCGGACTTCGACTGCGGTCATGCGGCTGGAGCAGGCGGCACGGAGATGCGGGAGCGAGGGTGCTTGCAGTATCGGCACAGGGGGCCGATTTCCGCACGCAGGGTAGCGCGACTAGGTATGACGCACCGCGGCCTGGTCCAGCACCACCCGCACCTGCTGCAGCAGTTGCTCCGGCGTGAACGGCTTCTGCAGGAACTCTGTCTCCGTCGCCAGCACGCCACGCTTCACTACCATGTCGTCGGTGTAGCCCGACATGTAGAGGACGCGCAGCGCGGGACGCTGCTTCGTCAGCAGCTCCGCCACGGTGCGGCCGCTCATCTGCGGCATCACCACGTCGGTGAGCAGCAGGTCGATCGGTCCATTATGGTGTGTGCCGAGCAGCACGGCGTCCGTCGCCGTCCGCGAGTCGAGCACCGTGTAGCCGGCGTCTCGCAGCACGCGCGCTGCGAGGTGCCGGAGGGGCTCGTCGTCCTCCACGAGGAGAATCGTCTCCACCGGGGCCGTGGCAAGACTCTTCACCCGCGCGGCGGACACGGGCACCGGCGCCGCCGCCTCCACCCGCGGGAAGAAGAGGCGAAAGGTGGTGCCGCGCCCCAGCTCGGAGCGCACGTGGATGTCGGCGCCCGACTGCTTCACGATGCCGTATACGGTGGAAAGCCCCAGCCCCGTACCCTTCCCCGCCTCCTTTGTCGTGAAGAAGGGCTCGAACAGGCTGGCCTGCGTCTCCGGACTCATCCCAGTGCCGGTGTCGATCACGGAAAGCTGGACGTACTGGCCGGCGGGGCGACCCAGCTCCGCCATCGAGAGCTCGGTGGAGAAATCCACGTTCTGCGTCTCGATGACGAGGCGGCCGCCGCCGGGCATGGCGTCGCGCGCGTTCACCACGAGGTTCATGATCACCTGCTCGATCTGCCCCGGGTCTGCCGAGACAGCACCGAGGTCCGCGGCAAGGCGCAACTCGAGGATGACATCCTCACCGATCAGGCGCCTGAGCATCTGCTCCATGTCGGCCGCCATCCTGGTCAGGTTGAGCACCTGTGGCTTCATCACCTGCTTGCGGCTGAAGGCGAGGAGCTGCTGCGTGAGGCGCGCCGCCCGCTCGGCGGCGTCACGGATTTCCGTCATGTCCTCTCGCAGCGGATCCTGTGGTCGCAGCGAGCCGAGGGCCATCGTGCTGTAGCTCGTGATGACGGTGAGCAGGTTGTTGAAGTCGTGCGCCACGCCGCCGGCCAGTCGGCCGACTGCCTCCATCTTCTGCGCCTGGAGAAACTGCGCTTCGAGCGCGCGCTGCTCCGTCGTGTCCACGAGCATCGCCCCGACTCCCGTCACCTCCCCCGACACGTCCCGGATCGGGAAGCATCTGGCCAGCCAGTGCCGCTCGGCGCCGTCGCCAAGCGTAGCCGATAGTCGCTGCTCCAGCACCTTCTCGCCGGTGGACAGCACCCGCTTGATCAGTGGCTCCTTCAACTCGCCCAGTGCCGGATGGATCTCGCCTGGCCGCTTGCCGTAATGCTCCCGGATGGTCGCCCCGTGGATATCGGCCACGACCTGGTTGAGCCGCACGTATCGCATCTCGCGGTCGAACACGGCAATTCCGACCGGCGCCTGCATCATCACCACGTCGAGGAGTGACTCGGCGTTGGTCGAATCCCGACGTGCCGCGGTCGCCTCGTCCAAGGCCTCCGTCAGCTCCTGGTTGGAGAGCTCGAGCTCGTGCGCCAGATCCTGTGACTCCTGCGCCTGCAGCTCGAGCTCCATCGCCTGCGTGCGGAGCTCTTCGGACGCCTGCTCAACCTGCGCCGCCATGTTGTTGAACGATGACACGAGCTCCCCGATCTCGTCCTCGCGGCTGAGCGCGATCCGGCGGTGGTAGTCGCCCCCCGCCATGGCGTCAGCCGCGCCGGCGAGCGCGCGGAGCGGTGACGTGACGTGGCGCCCGATCAGCCACGCGCCGGCGAGCCCTGCCGCGAGCGCGACCAGCACGATGATCCCCAGCTGGCGCATCGTCGCGTGCACGGGCTCCATGACG
>DASURJ010000257.1:0-4461 GCA_036280115.1 Gemmatimonadaceae bacterium | reverse complement strand
CCCGGCGCCCATCGCCCCCGGCGATGTGTTGACCGCGACGGCAGTCGAGGAGAGCGCTGGCCGACGACTCGCGTTCTTCAACGTGACGGTGTGCAAGGACGACGGCACGCCGGTTGGACTCTTTCGCGGCACCGTGTATCGCACGGCGCGCGAGCACTTCGAGGGTGAGGCGGGGGATGAGTGACGCATACATCGTAGATGGAATTCGCACTGCGATTGGGAGCTTCGCGGGCTCGCTGTCCGAGGTTCGGCCGGACGATCTCGCCGCGCTGACGATCCGGCGCCTGCTCGAGCGTCAGCCGAGCATTCCGGCTGACGCGATTACCGACGTGATCCTTGGCTGCGCGAACCAGGCGGGTGAGGACAACCGCGATGTCGCGCGAATGGCGCTCCTGCTCGCGGGGCTTCCGGTCACGGTGCCCGGCGAGACTGTGAACCGACTGTGCGCATCGGGAATGACGGCGGCCGCGACGGCCGCTCGCGCAATCAGGAGTGGCGAGGCTGATCTCGTCATCGCGGGCGGGGTGGAGAGCATGACGCGCGCGCCATACGTGATGTCGAAGAGCGCGAAGCCGTTCGCGCGCGATGTCGAGATCTTCGACACGAGCATCGGGTGGCGTTTCGTGAACCCGACGATGCGCGAGATGTACGGCATCGACTCGATGGGACAGACGGCCGAGAACGTGGCCGAGCAGTACGGTGTCTCGCGCGCCGATCAGGATCGGTTCGCGTGTCGCTCGCAGCAGAAAGCGGCAGCGGCACGCGCGTCGGGGCGACTCGCGGTCGAGATCACGCCGGTGACACTGCCGCCGGCGCGGAAGGGCGGCGAGCCGCGATCATTCGCCGAGGATGAGTTCATCCGGCCGGACACGTCGCTCGAGGTGCTCGCGAAGCTGCGGCCGGCGTTTCGTACCGACGGCAAGGGCTCGGTGACCGCCGGGAACTCGTCAGGCATCAACGATGGCGCCTGCGCACTGCTCGTCGCATCTGACACGGCGGTGAAGGCGCACGGGCTCACGCCGCTTGCGCGGATCGTGACGTCGGTTGCCGTGGGAGTAGAGCCGCGCGTCATGGGGATGGGACCGGTGCCCGCGACGCGCGCTGCGCTCTCGCGCGCCGGACTCGCTCTCGACGACATCGCCGTGATCGAGCTCAACGAGGCGTTCGCCGCGCAGTCATTGGCGTGTCTCCGGGAGCTGGGGCTCCGGGACGACGAGTCGCGCGTGAACCCGAACGGTGGCGCGATCGCGCTGGGGCATCCGCTCGGGATGTCGGGGGCGCGGCTGCTCCTCACGGCGGCGCACGAGCTCGCGCGTACGGGGGAGCGTTACGCGTTATGCACGATGTGCGTGGGCGTGGGGCAGGGGACGGCGACAATTCTCGAGCGTGTCTAGTCGAGTCATTCCGAGCGGAGGCCCGAAGGCCCGGAGTCGAGGAATCGCGGTGTGATTCCTCATCACCCGCTTCGCGGGTACCCGGCTCGGAATGACAACGCTCTCCCGGGATGCCTGCGATTCCTCGCTGCGCTCGGAATGACAGGTGACATCAACGACAAGAGGAATCCCCCGTGGCGATCTACGAGTTCGACGGCTACCGGCCGGTGGTCCACGAATCGGCGTTCGTGCACCCACAGGCCGCCGTCACCGGCAACGTCGTCATCGGGCGTGACGTGTACGTCGGGCCTGGCGCCGCCCTGCGCGGTGACTGGGGCGAGATCCTCATCCGCGACGGGTGCAACGTCCAGGAAGGGTGTGTCATCCACGTCTTCCCGGGCGCCACCGTTCTCCTCGAAGAGAGTGCGCACATCGGACACGGCGCCGTGATTCACGGGGCGACCATCGGGCGAAACACGCTGGTGGGGATGAACGCCGTCGTCATGGACGCCGCGCGCATCGGGGCCGAGTGTGTAGTGGGGGCGCTGACGTTCGTCCCTGCGGGGATGGAGGTCCCCGACCGGAAAGTGGTAGTCGGCAACCCTGCGCGCGTGGTCAAGGCGGTGACCGACGAGATGCTCGCGTGGAAGACCACCGGCACTCGACTCTACCAGCAGCTTCCGGCGGACATCCGCACCAGCTGGAAGGAGTGCGAGCCGCTTCGCGAGGTGCCGGCGTCGCGTCCGCGCCAGAGTGCGACGTACCGCACCTGGCGAGAAACACGGGCGAAGGACGGGTAGATCGGCCCGGATGGGGCTCCTTGCCCCGCGCGCTTCCCGCGGGCGATCCTTCATCCATGATTGACACCAACAAGGGGCTCGAGAGCTACGCCCGCGGCGAATGGATCGCGGGCACCGGTTCGGGGACGCCACTCGTGCACGCCGTCACGGGGGTGCAGATCGGCGTCGCGAGCTCGGAGGGGCTCGACTTCGCGGCGATGGCCGACTACGCGCGCACCGTCGGCGGTCCTGCGCTCCGACGGATGACGTTCCATCAGCGCGCGCTGATGCTCAAGGAGATGGCCAAGTACCTGAGCGAACGAAAGGATGCGCTGTACCGGATCTCCGCGGCGACCGGCGCGACGAAGGCCGACTCGTGGATCGACATCGACGGCGGGTTCGGCACGTTCTTCGTCTACGCGAGCAAGGGACGGCGCGAGTTTCCTAACGAGACGTTCTACGTGGATGGCGCCATGGAAGCGCTGTCCAAGGGGGGGACGTTCGTGGGACGGCACCTGTGTGTGCCGCTCGAGGGCGTGGCCGTTCACATCAACGCGTTCAACTTCCCCGTGTGGGGGATGCTGGAAAAGCTCGCGCCCACACTGCTCGCGGGCGTCCCCGCCATCGTGAAGCCGGCGACGGTCACGTCGTATCTCACCGAAGCGTGCTTCCGGCTCATGGTGGAATCCCGGATCTTCCCCGAGGGCGCGATCCAGCTCATCTGCGGAAGCGCTGGCGACCTCCTCGACCACCTCGGATGTCAGGACGCGGTCGCGTTCACGGGATCGGCCTCGACCGGGCGCAAGCTCAAGGAGACGCGCTCGATCGTCGAGAACACGGTGCGGTTCAATCAGGAAGCCGACTCGCTGAACTGCTCCATCCTCGGCCCCGACGCGGTCCCCGGCACCGAGGAGTTCGACCTCTTCGTGAAGGAGGTCGTGCGCGAGATGACGTCGAAGGCGGGGCAGAAGTGCACGGCCATTCGGCGGACCATCGTGCCTAACGGGATGATGGAGGACGTGATCGCGGCGCTCCGCAAACGGCTCTCGACCGTTCAGATCGGCGACCCCGCGGTCGAGGGGGTGAAGATGGGTCCGCTCGCCAGCCGTACGCAGGTGCGGGACGTCGGCGCGGCTACCGAGGCGATACGCCGGGGCGCGGAGCTCGTCTTCGGCGGCTCGGGTCAGCTGAACGTCGTCGGCGCCGACCCGGAGCGCGGTGCCTTCTTCCCGATCACGCTGCTCGCCTCGGCCAAACCGTTCGGGAACACGGAGCCGCACGACATCGAGGCGTTCGGTCCCGTGAACACCGTGATGCCGTACGGCGCGGTGGACGAGGCCATCGAGCTCGCGAAGCTCGGGAAGGGGAGTCTCGTCGGCTCGCTGTTCACGGCCGATGAGAAGGTCGCGCGTCAGGTCGTGTTGGGCGTTGCGCCATACCATGGGCGCATGATGGTCGTCGATCGCACGAGCGCGAAGGAGTCCACCGGGCACGGCTCGCCGCTCCCGCATCTCGTCCATGGCGGACCGGGGCGCGCGGGTGGCGGCGAGGAGATGGGCGGCGTACGCGGTGTTCTGCACTACATGCAGCGCACGGCGGTCCAGGGCTCGCCGACGATGCTCACGCGCGTGATGAACGAGTGGATGCCCGGCGCGGAGCGGCCGACGGATCGCGTGCATCCGTTCCGGAAGCACTTCGATGAGCTCCGGATCGGCGAGACGCTCGTCACGCATCGCCGCACGGTGACCGAGGCGGACGTCGTGAACTTCGCGGGGATCAGCGGCGACTACTTCTACGCGCACATGGACGACATTGCGGCGAAGGAGTCGTTGTTCGAGCGGCGTGTCGCGCACGGGTACTTCGTGCTGTCGGCTGCCGCGGGGCTGTTTGTGGATCCCGCACCGGGGCCCGTGCTCGCGAACTACGGGCTCGAGTCCCTCCGCTTCGTGAAACCGGTGTACATCGGCGACACGATTCAGGCGAAGCTCACCTGCAAGCAGAAGACGGCGAAGGAAACGCCGCCGGACGGTATTCCGCAGGGGGTGGTGGCGTGGGACGTCGAGGTGACGAACCAGGCGAACGAGACAGTCGCGGTGTACACGATCCTGACGCTCGTCAGGCGCCTCGCATCGACGCTTGACGCTGGGGCGAACGAGAACGGCAACGGTGCGGTACCGTCCGACGAACGCCTCGCCGCTCAAGCGGCGGATCCCGGCCCCAGGGCGGCAAAAGTTGGATGAGGTAGGGGTCAGAGTCCTAACCCATCGTTTTCACGCGGCCGCGTGAAAACGATGGGTTAGGACTCTGAC
>DASURJ010000256.1:0-6179 GCA_036280115.1 Gemmatimonadaceae bacterium | reverse complement strand
GCGTTCGAACGATGCGTTAGGACTCTGACCCCGAACGAAGCGTTGTGTCGCGCCGCCAAGCCCTCTCTATGCCCGCTTCCGCGCCAACGCGAGCTTCGCCCGCTCGGCCGGCGTCAGGCGGGCAGTGTGCGGCTCCAGCAGCGATATCACGCGTGTGTAATCGCCGGCGCGGAATGCGTCAACGGCCTTCGCCGCCGCCGATTGATGCTCCCACTCCGCATGCTGCGCCGACCACGCCGCCTGCCGCTCCGCGCGCGCGCGTTCGATCCGTTCGATGACACCGCGCCCCGCGGCCGCGATCTGCGGCGCGAACTCCTGGAACACCACGCCGAGCGTCATGACGTCCGCGCGAACGCGCGCGGCCGTGGCGACCCACGACCCCATGTCATCGAGCTTCGGGGGTGCCCCGAATGCCGCCAACCACTCCCAGAGTGCGTAGGGCCCTTTTACTCGCCGAAACACCGACACGGGGCCGACGACCAGATTGACCTCGAGCTCGCGGTCGCCGTACGTCATGCGGCCGGCGAGCTGCGTGGTGGCGAATTCGCGCTGCGCCCAGAAGAAACCCGAGACCGCATCGGCCGCGACGACCACGATCTGCCCGTCCACGAGATGTTCCACGTTCTCAGTCGTGCGGAAGCCGCGCTGATCGCCGAGAAACCCCAGCGCCGCTCGCGACGCATCGAGAAACGCGCTGACCAGGAGCGGTGGCGGCTCGGGCGGTAGACCTGTCATGGCCCCGAATCTACCGCCGTCCGGGCGAATCGCGTGACCCTGTCGACCGGGCGGGACGTTGGTCGCGTGCGACGCTCCGACGAGGTCCCGCCACCCAAGATGCCACATCGCCTGAAACTTGCGCCGGTGGCCGCCTGTAAATACCCTGTCGGTATATTTACCGACCGCGTAGTTACACTCTGACACGCCATTCCTATGAGCACCGGCGGCGCAGGCGGATTGAGCCTGCTCGAGTACCACGTCCTCCTCGCGCTCGCGAGCGCGCCGCTCCACGGATACGCCATCAAGGACGTCGTCGCGGCGGAATCCGGCGGCACCCAGACCCCGCGCGCGGGCTCGCTCTACCGAGTGCTCGCGCGCCTCATGACCGTCGGGTACGTGACGGAGGCCGAGCCCTCGAACACGCCGCCGCACCCGGGCCACGCGCGACGGTATTACGCCCTCACCCCCACCGGGCGGGCGGCGCTCGCCGCTGAAGCGCGTCGCCTCAAGCAGAGCGCCGCTATCGCCGAAAAGCGGCTGGGGATCGCACGGAGCCGCACGTGAGGTCGGCGCTCCGGGCGCTGGTTCGCCTCTTCCCCCGCCCGTTCCGGGAGCAATTCGGCGCGGGGATGCTCGAGAACATCGACCACGAATACGAGCGTGCCCACGCGCGCGGACGGCTGGCGGCGAGCTGGTGCGTGCTCGCGACCGGCGCGGATCTCCTGCGCTCGGCGATCGCCGAGCATCTGAGTCCCACCTGGGTGCGCACACCATCATCCCTCGACGAGGATCCGGACATGCGATTGGGTGGGAGGGAGTGGGTTCTGGACCTGCGCCACGCGGTCCGCGCGCTCAAACGGACGCCCGGATTCACCGCCGTTGCCGTCGGGACGTTAGGCCTCGCCATCGGCGCGAACGCCGCCATGTTCGCCGTGGTGAACGACGTGCTGCTCGATCCGCTGCCCTATCGCCACGTCGATCGCCTCGTGCACATCGGCGCCTCGGCGCCAGGCTCCGACATGCCGGAGGAGTTCGCCATCGCGAGCGAGTTCTATGTCCATTACAAGGAGCGGTCGAAGCTGATCGAGGACGTCGCCGTCTACAATTCGTTCACCAACACGTTGCGCGCGGGCGATCGGGTCGAGCGCGTCCGCATGTCGTGGCCCACGAGCTCACTCTTCTCCACCCTCGGGGCCACGCCGCTGCTCGGACGCCTGCCCGTCCCCGACGATGAAGACCGTGTCGTCGTGCTGAGCCACGCGCTCTGGACAGCTTGGTTCGGCGCGGACTCGTCGATCATCGGGAGGGCGGTCGAAGTCGGTGGAGCGAGTCGCGCGGTCATCGCGGTGATGGGCCCCGAGTTCAGGTTCCCGATCGACGGCACCCTGTTATGGATCTCGAGCGACATCCGTCCCGAGGGGATCACACCGGGCCGGTTCGGCGGCTCGTCGCTCGTTGCCCGCGTGAAACCGGGCGTGACCGCGGATGCGCTGGCGCGCGAGCTCACGGGGCTCTCGAAGGAGTTGCCGGAGCGTTTCGGCGGGTCCGCGAACTACGCGCGGCTCATCGCGCAGCATCGTGCCGTCGTGCGGTCCATCACGGACGAGCTCCTCGGCTCCGTCTCGGGATCGCTCTGGGTCCTCCTCGGGTCGGTGTCGATCGTGCTCGTGATCGCGTGTGCGAACGTGGCGAACCTGTTCATGGTGCGCGCCGAGGGACGTGCGCGGGACCTCGCGGTGCGGCGTGCCATCGGCGCGAATCGCGGCCAGCTGATCCGGTCGCAGATGGCGGAGTCCGTCGTCATCGCCGTCCTGGCGGCCATGGCCGCCGTCGCGCTCGCGTGGGCCGGCCTTCCCATGCTGCTCCGCGCGGCGCCGGACATCCCGCGACTCGATGCGGTCCACGTGAGCGGTACGACGTTGCTGTTCACGTTAGGTATCGCGCTCCTTTCCGCGCTCGCGTGCGGGCTCGTGCCGGCCATCCGCGCGTCGTCCCCCGACCTCACGCGCCTGCGCGAAGGCGGCCGGGGCGCCACGCGCCGCCGAGGCTGGGCGCGTGATGGACTGGTGGTCGCGCAGACCGCCCTGGCGCTCGTCCTGCTCATCGGCTCGGGCCTGCTCGTGCGGAGCTTCCGGGCGCTGCGCCAGGTGGACCCCGGCTACGACATCGCGAACATCTTCACGTTCCAGATCGCGCCCGAGGGGGCACACCTGACGGACGGGCCGTCCTATGCCCGCTTCGCGCTCGAGTTCATGGACCGGTTGCGCGCGCTGCCGGGTGTCGAGTCCGTTGGACTCGTGGAGAACGTGCCGCTCAACGAGGGTACGGCCACCGTGCAGTTTCGCACCGAGGAGATGGCGAGCGACCCGACGGCCGGCACCAGGCTGGGTGTGACGTTCGCCGCCGGAGACTACTTCAAGACCATGGGCATCGACGTGCTCCAAGGCCGTCCGCTCGAGCCGAACGACCATGCCGCGGCCCCGCGCCACGTCGTCATCAGCCAAAGCGCGGCCAACCTGCTATGGCCTGGCAAGGACCCGATTGGGCGCCGAGTGCAGCGCCAGGGGCTCGACACGTGGGAGACGGTCGTCGGAGTCGTCGAGGACGTGAAGCAGGACAATTTCCGCGAGCCCGGGCAGCCGCTCGTCTACTTTCCACTCGTCGGGCCGACGCCGACGAGCTGGGTGATCTCATCCCCGGCGTACGTGGTGAAGACCCGGCGCACCGAGTCGATCGGCCCGGAGATTCGCGCGCTCGTTCGGGAGATGGCGCCGAGCGCCCCGATGTACCGCGTCTTCACCATGGAAGGGTTGGCGCGTGAGTCCATGCTCCAGCTCTCGTTCACGCTCCTGACTCTGGGCATCGTCTCGAGCCTCGCCCTCATCCTGGGGGCGGTGGGACTCTACGGCGTGCTGTCGTACGTGGTTGCGCAACGCACGCGGGAGATCGGCGTCCGCATGGCGTTAGGCGCCGAGGCGCGGCGGGTGAGGCGCATGGTGGTCGCGCAGGGCGCGCGCGTCGTGGTCGTCGGCGTGATGATCGGCGTCACGACGGCCGTGGCGGTCACGAGGGCGCTCGGCAGCCTGCTTTTCGGCGTGGAACCCGTCGACATATTGACGTTCGTCGCCATGTCGGCATCGATGATCGCGATTGGATTGCTCGCGAGTTACGTCCCGGCACGGCGGGCGTCACGGGTGGATCCGATTGAGGCGTTGAGGGGAATGGAATAACTGCGAACGGCGAAGCGCGAACGGCGAAGCGCGAACGGCGAAGCGCGAACGGCGAAGCGCGAACGGCGAGGCGCGAAAAGCGAAGTGCGAACGGCGGTTCGAAAGGCGGAATGCATACCGCGCCGTTCGTCGCCGCAGTTCGCGCTTCGCCCTTAGCGCTTCGCCGTTCGTACCCGCCGTTCGCGCTTCGCATTTCGCACTTCGCCTTTCGCCCTTTTTCCCTCCACCAATCGCCAGAACTGCGCCTCACCGATCACCTTTATCAAGTGCCCGCGCGCGGCAAGTCGCCGTATCTCCATCAGCTTCAACCCGCCCGCCGTGCCGGCGATCTGCAGCGCGTTAGGCCGCCCGCGTACGAGCACGTCCGTGGACGGCCCCGGCTTCGACTGAAAGATCGCACCCGCCTTCCGCGCGGCCGCGATCGCCTCGCTGCGCGGCCGGGTCAGGAAACCGGTGATCGATATTCGCTTCCCCTTGAGACTCTCGAGCCGACCGAGCCGCGGCTCCTTCGGACGCTGGCGAAGCGCCGCGATCAGCTCGCTGGCCGCCTCGTAGCGCTTCCCACGTGCGCCCAGGCAGCGATGGATGACCTCCTTGAGATGATCGCTGCACGGGAGGTTGCGCACATCCCGGCTCCGCATGGGACTCGCGATGTCGCCCCGCAGCAGCATCGCCGCGATGAGCCCGAGCTGGTAGATGTCGTCGCGCTGCTGCCAGCGGCGAACTCTTCCCCAGGCGATCTCCGTCGGCACGTTGAACGGGTTGAACGCTTCGGCGGTCACGCCGCGGCCACTGAGCTGATGCGTGGCGATGCCGAAGTCACCCAGCTTGAGCTGCTCGTTCGCGCACACGAACACGTTGAACGGGGTCAGGTCCCGATGGAGTGCCTGTCCCTTGTGCAACGCCTCGAGCGCTTTGAGAATCGCGGCGATCTCGCGGCGGACGAATCGCTCGGGCTGTGCGCCTTTCTGCGCAAGCCAGGCACCCAGATCGCCGTGCTCCGCATACTCCATCGCGAGGCAGTACCGCATGCCGGACCCGTCCGGCTCCGCGAACCGGTCGTAGACTCTGAGGGCGCGAGACTCGCGACTCAGCAGCTCGGCGAAGTACGCCTCGCGGAGCCAGGCCGATAACCGGTCGCTGATCTTGACGCACACCTGTTCCGGCAACCCATCGCGTGGCGTTGGCGTCGCCAGGTACACCTCGCCGAACCCGCCTTTCCCGATCAGCCTGTCGAGGCGGTACGTGCGGCCGCTCTCGCAGCTGTGGGCCGTGGGCGCGGCGGGAGTTGCCGTCAAGGCCGCCGCAACCTCAGGCGTGTAGGTGATGCGAAAAGCATCGGGAGGAGCTTGCCGAATAGCCATCTGCGTTGGTGAGACGAAACCTGACGTAGGGTCCAATCGGACGTTCGCGCAAGGGGACTTGGCGTCCCCGGCGAGGCGACGTTACTGGACGGTCCTCGGCACCGCGCGCACGGCGTCGAACGCCGGCTTGGGTTTGCGATCACGCGAGAACAGCAACGGGTAATTCGTTCGGTTCGGTATCGGGTAGCCGTTCTTCCACGACATGCCGTCGTGCACGCCCCAGAGCGTCACCCGGTCTATCTTGTCGCGCCTGCGGTAGAAGATGCCGAACAGATGGGCGTAACGCTCGGCGAGTTGTCGCTGCACGCTATCCGGAAGGCTGTTCGGGTACGGGTCGAGAAACGTCTTGAACTCCTCGAGCTGGAACTGCGGGTCACTCATTCCCTGCCCGATGATCTGGCCTTCCTTCGTCAGCGGAAGCACGTCGACGTCGAGCTCCGTGATCATGACCTTTACGCCGAGCGCCGCGAACGAGTCGATGGCGGCCTCGATGTAGTCGGTGCGCGGGTAGTCGAGCCCCCAGTGCCCCTGCATTCCCACGCCGTCAATGCGGATGCCTTCTCGTTTCAGCATGCGGACGAGCCTGACGATTCCGTCGCGCTTCGTGGGCCGCCATGCGTTGAAGTCGTTGTAATAGAGCTCGGCGCCCGGCGCGTACTGGCTGGCGAACCGGAACGCCGCCTTCACCAGCTCGTCCCCGTCCCCGACTCCCTTTACCCACGTGGTCGGCCGGTACGAGCCGTCGTTGTCGATCACCTCGTTGACCACGTCCCAGGCGTGGACGCGTCCCTTGTAGCGCCCGGCCACGGTCTCGATGTGCTGGCGCATCCGTTCGATCTGGGCGGCGGGCGTGTTCGGCTTCCCCGAG
>DASURJ010000255.1:0-10925 GCA_036280115.1 Gemmatimonadaceae bacterium | reverse complement strand
TGGACGAGCCCGATCCCTCACACTCCATCGTTCCTCAGCGGGCACACCAGCGGAATCGGGCGAACCACCGCGGGCGCACTTTGACGTCCGCCCCCGGCCGGGATACCATAGCGGCTCGTCCCCGCCCATCCCTCCCGAGGCCATCAAATGCTTCGCATCGGACGTCTCGTCGTCGCCCCCCTCGTCCTCGCGCTCGCCGCCACCGCCGCCCTCGTCCCCGCAGGAGTCCAGGCCCAGGCGCGGCCCGCGGCCACGCCGCCAACGACCACCGGGCGCATCACACCCGAGATCTACAAGAACCTCGAGTGGCGCACCATCGGCCCGGAAGGCAACCGCTTCTCCGCCGCCGCCGGCATCCCCGGCGACCACCTCACCTACTACGTCGGCGCCGCGTCCGGTGGCATCTGGAAAACCACCGACGGCGGCACGAACTGGACACAGCTCTTCGACGATCACCCCGTCCAGTCCATCGGCTCCCTCGCCATCGCACGCACCGACCCGAACATCGTCTGGGCCGGCACCGGCGAAGGCAAAATCCGCTCGCACATCTCCATCGGGCAGGGCGTCTACAAGTCCGTCGACGCCGGCAAGACATGGACGCTCATGGGACTCGAGAAGACGGGCCGCATCCCGCGCACCGTCATCCACCCCACCGATCCCAACACGGTCCTCGTCTGCGCACTCGGCCACGCGTACGGCCCGCAGCCCGAGCGCGGCGTGTTCCGCACCACCGACGGCGGCACCACGTGGACGAAAGTCCTCTTCGTCGACGAGAACACCGGCTGCTCCGACATCGCCATGGACCCCAAGAACCCGCGCAACCTCTACGCGGGCATGTGGCAGCTCGAGATCAAGACGTGGGGACGCACGAGCGGCGGGCCGGGTAGTGGACTCTTCCGCTCCCGCGACGGCGGCGCGACCTGGGAGCGCCTAACGGGACGTGGGCTGCCCACCAAGCCCGTGGGCAAAGTCGCCGTCGCCATCGCTCCCTCGAACCCGGATCGGATCTATACCCTCATAGAAACCGGCGACGGGATTCCGTGGAACGGGCAACCCACCGAGAGCGGGCAGCTCTGGCGCTCCGAGAACGGCGGCGACAGCTGGCAGCTCATCTCGCGCGACCGCAACGCCATGGGCCGCGCCCACTACTACTCGCGCATGGCCGTCGCCCCCGACGACCCCGACGAGACGTATTTCCTCACCGCCTCGTTCTCGAAGTCCATCGACGGCGGCACCACCATCCAGGTGCAGGGCCAGGGACGCGCGCCCGGCGGCGACCATCACGACATCTGGATCGATCCGACGAACGGCCACCGCCAGATCGTCGCGCACGACCAGGGACTCTCGATCACCCAGAATCGCGGACAAACCTGGTACCGCCAGCGCCTCCTCAACGCGCAGATGTACCACGTCACCGTGGACAACGCCATCCCGTACAACGTGTTAGGCAACAAGCAGGACGAGCCCTCGTACCGCGGCCCGTCCAACTCGCGTGTGTTCGGCGGGCGCGGCGCGGGCATCTCGCGCGGCATGTGGCACTCGGTCGGCGGCGGTGAGAGCGGCTGGGCCACCCCAGACCCGAAAGATCCGAACATCGTCTGGTCCACCGCGTCGGGCTCCGGGATGGTCGGCGGCATCGTCGTGAGGTTCGAGGAAGACCGACGCCAGTTCCGCAACGTCGAGGTCTGGCCGCAACAGTCCAACGGCCCGGCCGAAGGCGTCCGCTACCGCTTCGTCTGGGACTCGCCATTCCACATCTCCCCGCACGACAACAACACGATCTACGTCGGCAGCCAGCACGTCCACCGCACCACGAACGGTGGGCAGTCGTGGGAGGTCATCTCCCCCGACCTCACGCTCAACGACCGCTCGCGGATGGGAAGCTCCGGTGGCCTGACGCCGGACAACATCGGCGTCGAGTACGCGGGCGTCGTGTACGGGATCGCCGAGTCGCCCGTCGAGAAGGGACTGATCTGGGTGGGGACGAACGACGGGCTCGTGCAAGTCACGCGAGACAACGGGAAGACGTGGACCAACGTCACCAAGAACATCCCCAACCTTCCACCATGGGGCTCGGTGCGCAGTATCGCGCCGTCGCGTTATGACGCCGGGACCGCGTACCTCACCGTCGATTTCCATCAGGTGAACAACCGCGACCCGTTCATCTACAGGACCACGGATTACGGCCGCACGTGGAAGAGCATCACGAACGGCATCCCGAAGAGCATGCTGAGCTACGCGAAGGTCATCCACGAGGACCCGAAGCGGCGCGGCATGCTCTATGTCGGCACCGAGAACGCCATCTACGTCTCGTTCAACGACGGGGAGCTCTGGCAGCCGCTGCAGATGAATCTCCCGCACGCTCCCGTGTCGGGGATCGTCGTGCAGGAGCACTTCGACGACCTCGTGATCTCGACGTACGGCCGCGGGTTCTGGATCCTCGACGATATCGGACCGCTGCGGCAGCTCACGAACGACGTCCTGGCGAAGGACGCGCACCTCTTCACGTTGCGCTCGGCCTATCGTTTCCGCCCGATCACCGCGCCGTCCACCACGTACGACGATCCCACGATCGGCAGGAACCCCGAGTACGGCGCCTCCATCAACTACTACCTCGAGGCTCCCGCCGCCTCGGCTCCTCGCGTGGACATCCTCGATGGCAGCGGCGCCGTGGTCCGCACGCTCACGGGCACGAACTCGGCGGGCATCAACCGCATCCACTGGGACCTGCGCTACACGCCCTCGACGCAGGTGCGACTCCAGACCTCCCCCATGTACGCGGCGCACATCGTTCCGGGGCCTAACGGGCGCAACGCGCCGGGGACAGGCACGCTCGCGATCCTCGCGCCGCCGGGCAATTACACGGTGAAGCTGACGGTCGGTGGCGCGGAGCAGACGCAGCCGCTCGTGGTGCTCAAGGACCCCAACTCGGGCGGCACCGAAGCCGACATCGCGGCGCAGACACGAACACTCGTCGCGATCAGGAACGACCTCAATCAGGCGGCAGACGCCGTCCACCGCATCGAGGCCGTGCGCGTCCAGCTCGACGCGATCAACCGCGTCGTGGATGACGCCACGGTGAAGCGCGCCGCGGATTCGCTTCAACGGAAGCTCATCGACGTGGAGATGAACCTCGTGGAGCTTCGCCTTACGGGCGGCGGCCAGGACGGGGTCCGCTTCGCCTCGAAGCTCATCGGGAAACTCGGCTACCTCGCGAACGGCATCGCGAGCAGTGACTTCCGGCCAACCGACCAGCACCTGGAAGTGCAGACGCTCCTGAACACCCAGCTGCGGGAACATCTCACCGCGATCGACGCCCTCCTGGCGAAGGACGTCGTGGCGTTCAACGAGCTACTGAAGCAGAAGAACGTGCCTAACGTTGTGGTCAGGGCCCGGGCGACGATCAGTGAAGAATGAGGAATCGAAGGTTCCCGATAGTGGGCCCAGCCTCGCTCGAATGCATCACGAACGCGATCGAATCGTTCAGGGCAACCCGACCCGGCGCCGCAGTTCCTCGAAGCGAGGATCGCCGCGCAGCGATGCCAGCCAGGGCGCGACGTTGAGCCCCGCCACCGTCACCGACCGCGTTTGCACCGCTCGATCGAGTGCCTCGATCGCTCGGTCCCGCTGGCCGAAGATGGCGGCATACATCCCGATTTCCGCCCAGGGGGAAGGCGATGCGTCTGTCCATCGGTCGAGCACCGCGAGTGCGGCCGCGCGATCGGCCGCACTTCGCGTTCCGTGCGCGAGTACGACGAAGTCGTCGGCATTGCTCAATCCGCGCAGCTCTGCGGCACGACGGCCGGCGTTCGCGGACTCTTCGACGCGCCCGCTGAGCAGGTAAAGGCGGTGGAGCAACAGCCACGGGACCGGGAAGCTCGGGTCCATGCGGCTGGTTCGCTCGGACTCGGCGATTGCTTCGTCCAACCGACCGTCCAGCATCAGGACGAGCGCGAGATTGGCGTGCGCGATGGGCGAGAGCGAGTCGAGGATCACCGCGCGCCGCAGTTCTGCTTCCGCCTCGCGGCCACGGCCCATCTTGGCCAGGTGCTCGCCGTACCATTGCCTGGCGAGGGTGTTCACGGAGTCGAGCTCGGTTGCACGCTTCAGCATTCGCTCGGCGTCGGCCCATCGCCACTGCCAGTGATAGGCGTAGCCTAACGCGGCATGGGCTTCGGCGTTCGACGGGTCGAGCGCGATGGCCCGCGCGGCAGCATGTTCGGCCTTTCGGAGGGCCACCTCCACCGCGGTCGCGCCCCCGCTGATGGGCAGGGACGCATTGGCGAGTGCGAGGCCGGCGTAGGCCTGAGCGTAGGTGGTGTCGGTCTGCGCTGCTTGCTCGAAGTACTGAATTGCGCGGTCCAGGTCGCCGGGCGACCGACGGTTCCAGTGGAACCGCCCCTGGAGGTACAGCTCGTGGGCGCGTGCGTTCGCGGCGCGGGCCGCGTCGCCCTCGCGGGGGATGCCGGTGCCGCCACGGTCGGGCAAGGAGGCATACCCGATCGCGAGGACGACGGCAGTCAGCGCTGTGGCCATCACGATCGGGCCGCGCCGCCCTCGCTGCGTCACTGGAGCAGCTGGTACGCCATCCCCTGAACCGCTCTGCCATTGGGACTCGGTCAATGGCTCGCCGTCCCGAGCCGCCGTCAGGTCGGCCATCACATCGACGGCACTCGCATACCGCTCGCCCGGATCCTTTCGCAGCAGCCGGTGGACGATCGTATCGTAGACAGCCGCCAGCTCCGGGCGAGTGCGTGACGGAGGGTCCGGTTCTTCGTTCAGGATCGCGTACACGGTCGACAGATCGTGCCCACCGCCGAACGGTCGCCGGCCGCAGATCGATTCGTACAGGAGGACGCCTAACGACCACAGGTCGGTGCGGAGATCGAGCGGCTTCCCTTCCACCTGCTCCGGACTCATGTACGCGACCGTCCCCGGCCGCAGTCCCGGTCCGGTCAGCGACAGGTCGCTCATCTTCGCGAGCCCGAAGTCGAGAATCTTCACCCTGCCGTCGGGCAGGAGCATCACGTTGCCGGGCTTGAGGTCGCGGTGGACGATCCCCGCGGCGTGCGCCGCACTCAGCCCCATGAGGATCTGCTCGACGATGTCGAGCGCGTCCGGAATCGCCAGCGGCGAGCGGGCGAGGCGGGCCTTCAACGTTTCCCCCTCGTAACACGCCATCGCGAGGAAGAGGTGCCCTGCGTCACTCGTCCCGACCCCGTACACGGTGCACACGTTCGGATGGTCGAGCGCAGACGCCGCTCGCGCCTCGTGAAGAAACCGCTCCTTCGCCGTCGGGTCGAGCGAATACTGCGGTAACAGGAACTTCAGTGCGACGTCGCGCCCGAGCTTCGTGTCTTCGGCGCGGTAGACCACGCCCATCCCGCCGATCCCCAGGACCTCGTGCACCCGGTAGTGCGACACGGTTCGTCCGAAGTACCCGAACGGATCGGACACGAGTGCCGAGTCGATCGCGTTAGGCTCGGCGATCGGGGCGTCGGATCCCGCGGGCTCGTGTTGCACCGGCGCCAACTCGAACCGCTGCAGTACCGCATCGGCCCGAGCATCGGCCTCGAGAAGGCCTGCGAGACGCCCTGCGAGCGCGGGGTCGCGCGCAGCGAGCGTGGCGAGCTCCGCATCTCGCTGCGGCGGGGTGAGGTCGCTGAGCGCCGCGAACGCGTCCTTGAGCCTGGACCAGTGCGCGGCATCCATGGACCCGCTACCGCTCACCGAACGCGAATTCACCGCTGATCTCAGCGGCCAGCCATGCGCGCGCGAACCGAAGATCGCGCTTGACCGTCGCGAGTGACACGCCGACTGCCTCGGCGGTTTCTTCCAGCGAGAGCCCGCCGAAAAATCGTTGCTCGAGGATCTCGCTCTGGCGTGGGTCTATCTGCGCGAGCCGCGTCAACGCGTCGTCGAGCTCGGTGAGTGCGTCGGCCGTTGCGTCGGAGATCGCGAGTTCCTCCACGAGCTCGACCGACGTCGCGCCGTGGCCTCGTCGGGCAGCACGACGCGCCCTCGCGTGGTCGATGAGCAGACGCCGCATCACCCGGGACGCCATGGCGAGGAAGTGAGCGCGGTCGCGGAATCGCGCGCGACGCAGGTCCACCAGCTTGAAGTACGCCTCGTGAACCAGCGCCGTGGTGTTCAGCGACGGGCTCGCATCCTCATGCCGAAGCCGGAGATGGGCGACGCGCCGCAGGTGGTCGTACAGCAGGGGCACGAGCTGGTCCAACGCTTCCCGGTCTCCCTGGCTCCAGCGCTGCAGCAACTGGGTGACGTCTGGCGCTGCGGGAGGTACTGGCACCGGTGCGGGCTGAGAGCCTTCTGGAAGCGTCATTGATTCCGTCCCAGCGGCCAGTATGACGCCGGGTATTCGGGCGCGCCAGGCCATACGGCCGTCACCCGGCGGCGCCTGGCCGCGCGTCGTGAGCCGTTCTGCTGTCTTTTTGCGCCGAAGGGATGACCCCCGACCGCGACCGTCTCGGCGAGGGAACTCTCAACCCTTCGGAGGACACCATGTTACACGCGACTTTCCAGCCCTGTGGGGAGCCGCGGCGAGCGGTTCGAGGAACCGACGCCGTCGAGGTCCCGCCGCGGCGGACCGGAGCTGTACGCCGCGCGATCGCTGGATTGAGCGTCCCGCTGGTATGCCTCGTCGCCGGGTGCGGCGATGGCGGCGCGCCTCCCACCGAACCGCGTGCGTTTCCGCGCGAAGCGTCCGCCGCGGTCGGCGCGACTCAGAGCCAGGCCGGTGCCGTCGCGGACCTCGTCGCGATAGCGACCGCCGCCTGGACCGCCAAGGACGCCGCGGCGTACGCGTCGATCTACTCCGAGGACGCACAGGTCATCAGCCCGATTGGGAGCTATCTGCTCGGCCGGGAAGGCGTTCGCCAGGGCCACGTGTTCCTCTTCAACGGGCCGTTTGCCGGGAGCACGCAGACCATTTCGATCCGCAGCATCCAGTTTCTGACGGGGACGATCGCGATCGTCGATCAGGATGTCGCGCTGACCGGCTACGCGTTTCTTCCGCCAAACGGACTTCGGGCGACCGA
This sequence comes from Gemmatimonadaceae bacterium, assembly GCA_036280115.1. Lineage (GTDB taxonomy): Bacteria > Gemmatimonadota > Gemmatimonadetes > Gemmatimonadales > Gemmatimonadaceae > JAJKIV01. Next base: position 3,867 of record DASURJ010000255.1, on the reverse strand, counting down.
GCCCGGCGTCGTGCGCACCACGGTACGCTGGGTCGTGATGAAGCGAGGTGCGAGCTGGGAGATCGTGGCCCAGCAGATGACCCTGATTCCGCCCACGGCCTGACCGGAGCATCGGCGCGCCACCGGCGCAATCGCTGTATTCATCGCGGCGCTCGGCATCGCCTCCGCGGCGTCACGCCCCAAACTCGAGGCGTCGCTCAGTCCAGCACCCTCGTCATCGACAACGTTCATGTCATCCCGTTCGACACCGAGCGCGTCATTCGTGACGCGCTCGGTGTCGTGCGAGGACGGGGGATCGTGGATCAAGGCCGACGACTGGGTGGGGGTGCGATGGGATGGCCGCTGACTGGCGGACTGGGCGGCCAAGTGATTGCATCTGGTGAGAACGAACAGCAGTTCGGCTCCTCACCCCTGACCGCACCAATCATGGGTCGCCTCTTCGCGAAGGAGAACTGGCTTCTCCTCCTCCTCGTCTTCGTGCCGATCGCGCTGCTCATGGAATACGTCTTCCATTCGAGCGCGCTGTCGATCTTCCTCGCGTCATCGGCGGCGATCATCCCGCTCGCGGCGCTCATGGGGCGAGCCACCGAGCAACTCGCGGAACGGCTCGGTGAGGGGGTCGGCGGACTCCTGAACGCGACGTTCGGCAATGCGGCCGAGCTCATCATCGCGATCGTCGCGTTGCGCGCGGGGCTTTTCGACCTCGTGAAGGCGTCGATCACCGGGTCGATCATCGGGAACGTGCTCCTCGTGTTCGGGCTGAGCGCATTGTGGGGCGGCGCGAAGTTCCAGCGACAGCAGTTCAACCGGACCGCGGCCGGGTTGAGCTCGACGCTGCTCGTCCTGAGCGCGACCGCGCTCGTGATCCCGGCGATCTTCCACATGGTCGTCCCACCAACGGCAGGGATTGCGGAGCGAACGCTCAGCATGGAGATCGCCGTGGTGCTCATGGTGACGTACATCGCGAGCCTCTTCTTCTCGCTTCGCACGCACAAGCACCTGTACGTGGGCGAGCATGGCGCGCACACCGATGAGCTCGCGCCGACGTCGTCGACGGGAAAGTCGGTGTTGTTGTTGCTCGCCGCGACGGCCGGCGTGGCGCTCATGAGCGAGATGCTCGTGGGCGCGGTAGAGGAGACGGCCGAAGTATGGGGGATGAACGAGGTGTTCGTCGGCGTGATCCTCGTCGCGCTCATCGGCAACGCCGCGGAGCACTCCTCGGCCATCCTCATGGCCGCGAAGAACAAGATGGATGCTGCGATCACGATCGCCGTCGGGTCGTCGATCCAGGTGGCGCTGTTCGTCGCGCCGGTGCTCGTGTTCCTGAGCTACATCGTGGCGCCGCAGCCGATGGATCTGCGCTTCACGACGCTGGAGGTCGTGGCGGTCGGCATCTCGGTGTGGATCATGTCGATCATCGCGCAGGACGGCGAGTCGCACTGGATGGAGGGCGTGCAGCTGCTGGCCGTGTATGCGATTCTCGCGCTGGCGTTCTACTGGCTTCCGCTCAGGTGAGCGGGAATCGGGAATCAGATCAAACGGGAACGGCGTTGCGCCATTCAGGTGACGGATCGGGATTTGCCCGGTAGGACACCATGACGGCGGCGCGACGAGATCGGGTAGGACGTGGAAAGCGAGCGGTGCTGTACGTGGTGGTTGGAGCGATCGCGCCGGGACTCAGCGCGTGTTCGGACACCAGACCCTTGTCGATTCGGAGTGCAGGGGTGGATAGCACGAGCGGCGAGGTGACCTTCAGATGGGCCGGGCCCGGCGGCGCCGCGATCACCGTGCCGGCTCATATCAATAAGGGGTCAGAGTCCTAACGCATCGTTCCATTGCGACGCAATGGAACGATGCGTCAGGACTCTGACCCCTAGTCTGCTGGACATTCGATACGAGCGCCCGTGGCCTCCGCCGCGGCCCCCGGGTTCGCCGGACCGCGCTCGGCGAATCGGATGTCCGACGTGAACTGGACCCGCCCTCGAAGCACATCACCCGCCTGAGCCAGCCGGAACGCCGAACCATAGCGCCCGTTCCTCCACACGATCTCGATGCTGTCCGGCGACACGTGCCGCCAGTAGCTCGCGCCGAGCCAACGGCTCATCGTGGCGCTGTCGCCCTTGACGCGGGGAATACGGACTTCTGCCAAGGGCTCTCGTCGGGGGGCAGAGTCCGCGGCGCGGTGCGGTGAATGACGTCCACGAGTGAGATCACATTCGCCGAGTCCACTTGGGGGGCGCTGCCAGCGCTGCCCCCGGCCGGTGCGGCTACCCACTGAAAATGGAACCGGTCGAAACGGTAGCAGCGCTCCGACGCCACCGGCGCGCGATCGCCGTCGGGTGCCCGCGCTCGTGTCCATCGGTCGGACCGGCGTGCCCACGTGTCGTCATGGAGCGCCCAGCGCCCATGGCGCATGAAGCCGCCTCCATAGAACACCACCTCGGCGCGGCGATCGTCGTACGCGAGATCATACACGTAGCGTGGGGAGAGCGTGGTATCGGTGGTCTCCCGCCAGCGTGTTCCGTCGAAGGTCCAGGTGTCTCCGTACAGGGCGGTGCCGCGTCGCCCGCCGGCCATCACGATGACGCCTGCGCTCGCGTCGAATGTCAATCCATGAAACGATCGCGGGGTGGGTCATGTGACCCAAGCATGCATGACCGGCCCGGGGTCGTCTACCCTCACCGTACCCTGTTTCCGGCGTAGCCGGTCGTCCCACCCAGGCGTCCGTCGCGAGGTCCCTCAACTATGATGCAAATCGATCAGGTCGTTCTTCGGCACGCTCATCTCCGCGTGGAGCGTCAGCGTGCGCTCGTGCGGGCGGCATCGCGCTCGTACAGCACGATGGACGTCGCGATGGCCGCATTGAGTGACGTCGCCGACCCGCGCATGGGGATGCTCACGACGGCGTCACACATCTCGCGGTATGCGTGGCTCAGGCCGGTCGTTTCGTTCCCGACGACGATGACGGCCTCGGACGGCCACGCGAACCGTCGAAGTGAGGACGTCGCCCGTGCGCTCGTGCCGACCACTGTCAGGCCGGAAAACGATCGCCTAACGCCATTCAGCCAGTCCGCGACCTCGCGATGCGACGAGAGCGCAATACAAGGCACGATGAAGAATGCCCCGACGCTCGCCCTGAGGGTCGCGGGATCGTAGAGGTCGACGCCGTGTCCCGTGACGATCACGCCATTCACCCCCAACGCGTCGCATGAGCGGATCAACGTACCGAGGTTGCCGGGGCTCGCGGGGCGATCGACGACGACCACCGTCATGCCCGCGACGACAGGGATCCGCTCGACCGCATCCGGGCGCATCTCCGCCACCGCGATGAGCTCGGAGGGCTCATCCTTCCCGCTGATCTGCTCGAACAGCTCCGGTGCCATCTCGAGGTGCGCGTCCGCCGTCGATGCCTCGAGAATCGAAGACGCCCATCGCGAGAGCTGCCGGCCACTCGGGTACGCGAAGGAGCGAATCGTCCACCCCGACCCGAGCGCGGCGTTGATCGCGCGCACCCCCTCCACGACGAACTCGCCGTACCGATGGCGCTTGGTGCGGTTCCTCAGCAGCACGTCGAGGCGCTGAAACGCGGCGTTGGCGGTCGAAACCTTGAGCAGGCGAGGCACGACTGTCGGGTAGCGGATTGAGTGCAAGATGGCAATCGCGGGCGTGGCGCGCCCCGCTCGGTCCGGCTGACCCGGGATCTACACCATCAGATCCCGAGTGGGTTGACCACTGGTATCCGGTGATGCGAACGCGTTATGCACCCACCTGATGTGTTTGGGCACGTCGGCCTGTTGCTCGGAGGCATTCGCGAGCCAGATGACCGACAGCAGACGAGCCATGAAATCAAGGCGCTCCCGGAACGCT
>DASURJ010000254.1:0-2088 GCA_036280115.1 Gemmatimonadaceae bacterium | reverse complement strand
GCTTGACCAGGCGCAGGTGATCGATCTCCGGCCGCTGCCACGCGTCGCCGAAGATGTCGCGCAACTCGTCCGGATAGCTGCCGAGCAGCGCGGGGTCGAGGTACTGGCGGTTGATGTAGGCGTCGGCGCGGCGCGTCGCGGCACGATCCGGCTCGCTCTCCGTAGCGGCGTACTTCGGCTCGAGGTTCACGACGAGCCCGACCTGTGCGCCCGACTCCGCCCGCAGCGCCTGTACCGCCGCGCCGTGGGCGCGCATCAGATTCTGCGTCACGCGCGGCGCCTCGAAGCGGTTGCGGTGTCCGGGCGCGAGCCCGCCGTGCATGTACCCTCCGTCCATCACCACCCACGGCTCGTTGAGCGTCGCGAACATCTGCACGCGGTCGCCCAGCGCCCGCGCGACGGCGCGCGTATACTCCGCGAACCACATCGCGATGTCGGCGTTGAGCCATCCTCCACGGTCGTCCAGCCCCGCCGGGAGATCCCAGTGGTAGAGCGTGACGAAGGGCGTGATACCGCGGGCCAGCAGGCCGTCGACGAGACGCTCGTAGAACGCGACCCCCTGGCGGTTGAGGGGACCGGTTCCGTTCGGGATCACGCGGCCCCACGACACGCTGAAGCGATAGGCCTTCAGTCCGAGGCCCGCCATGATCTCGATGTCCTCGGACCAGCGCCGGTAGTGGTCGCAGGCGACGTCGCCGGTGGCGTTCTCGAACGTCTGGCCCGGCGTGTGGCTGAACCGGTGCCAGATGCTCGGTCCCGCACCGTCGGCGAGGGGCGATCCTTCCACCTGGTAGGCGGACGTCGCCGCACCCCAGAGAAAGTCCTGCGGAAATTCGTAGGACGAATCGTTCATCGTGACGTGAATACTGTTCGGGATGAATGCGGTTCGCTACCCGGCTCCCGGAGATGCGCATGGCGCGGCTGACGCTGGATCGCGTACGCAAGGTGTACGGCGCCGCGGACGTGGCGGTGCACGATGCCACCTTCGAGGTGCGCGACGGCGAGTTCATGGTGCTCGTCGGGCCGTCGGGCTGCGGGAAGAGCACCACGCTGCGCATGGTCGCCGGTCTCGAGTCGATCAGTGGCGGCGAGATCCGTCTCGGCGAGCGCGTCATCAATGACGTGCCGCCCAGCGAGCGCGACATCGCCATGGTGTTCCAGAGCTACGCGCTGTACCCGCACATGAGCGTGCGCGAGAACATGGCGTTCGCACTGCGCCTCCGGAAACTGCCGCGCGACGCGATCGCGCAGCGCGTGAACGATGCGGCGGAGATGCTCGGGCTGGAGACCGTCCTCGACCGGTTGCCGAAGGCGCTGTCCGGTGGCCAGCGGCAGCGCGTCGCGATCGGACGCGCCATCGTGCGGCAGCCGCAGGCATTCCTGTTCGACGAGCCGCTGTCGAACCTGGACGCGAAGATGCGCGTGCAGATGCGCCGCGAGATCTCGTCGCTCCAGCACCGGCTCGGAGTGACGACGGTGTACGTGACGCATGATCAGGTGGAAGCGATGACGATGGGGGATCGGATCGTCGTGATGAACCGGGGCCGGATCCAGCAGATCGATACGCCGCTCGGCCTCTACGACCGTCCCACGAACCTGTTCGTCGCCGGATTCATCGGCAGCCCGGCGATCAACCTGCTGGACGGCGTCGTCGCGCGCGGTGACGGCGGATACGAGTTTCGCGCCGCGGGCGGCGAGATCACACTCCCCGTGCCATCGCAGCTCGCGGAGCGTCTCGTGCCGTACGCGGGGAGGCGCGTGATCGCCGGAGCACGGCCGGAGATCCTCTATCTGGAGGGAAGCCCGCGACCCGCCGGACCGTTCGGGCGGGTTCGGCTGCCACTCGCCGCGGTCGAGCCGCTCGGCAACGAGGTGCTCGTCTACGCGCGAGCCGGGACGCAGGAGATCACGGCGCGCGTCGTGCCGCAGCCGCTGCCGGCCGAAGGAGAGCCGGTGGAGCTGCTCGTCGACGTCTCGCGCGTCCATTGGTTCGACCCCGACACCGAGCAGCGCATCAGCGGCTGATCTCGTGAACACGGTGGCTCAGTCGGGATCGGGGGCGACTTCGACGAGCAACGGGAAGTGGTC
>DASURJ010000253.1:0-2098 GCA_036280115.1 Gemmatimonadaceae bacterium | reverse complement strand
CGCCGGGGCGGCGGTTCGTGAGGCACGATGCCGGCGGCGTCGTACTCCTCCAGCCAGCGTTCGACACGGGTGCGGTCGAGCAGCCCGGAAGGCCTCGGGTGCGATGAGCGTCCGTGTCGAACGAGGAGGAGGCGCACGTGTCGTCAGGCGGTCGGAGCGAGCGGCGCTCGCCCGGACAGGCAGCGCGCGTAGCGGAAGTCCAGGCGCCGCATGGTCCGCGAGACGCCCGCGGTGCTGCGGCCGACGGGTTGCGTGTGCACCGGCGTCATCCTCGTTGGGAGCCTGTGTAATCAGGCACGCGAAACCGCTTGCGGTAAGCCCCCGGTGCGAGCCCCGTCGTGCGCTTGAACAAGCGGCGGAAGAAGGCCGAGTCCTCGTAGCCCACCTTCCAGCTGATCTCGTCCACCGGGGTGTCGGTGCGCTCGAGGCGGCGCTTCGCGTCCTCCACGCGCAGGCGCTGGACGTAGACGATCGGTGTCAGTCCGGTCGCGCTGACGAAGCGACGCTTGAACGTCCGCTCGGCGAGCTTCGAGCGTTTGATCATCTGCTCGACGGGATTGGCGACGGAGAAGTGGTCGTGCAGCCACCGCTGCGCGCCCTCGATCTCGGCGTCACCATGGTCGAGTCGCCCCTCGAAGATCATGTAGGGCGTGAGCCCGTCCTCGTGCCACTGGAGCGCGAAGGCGCGCGCGACCTCCTGCGCGAGCGTCGCGCCGGCGAAGCGCGCCGTGAGGTACATGATCAGGTCGTGCCAGCTGGTGGACGCGCCCGAGGTCACCAGCTCCTCGCGGAGTCCTGAGATGACGAGCGCCCGCTCGGGGTGGACGCGAACCTCCGGATACGCTGCCGCGAACGCGCGTGCGTAGGCGAAGTGGACGGTCGCGTCCTTCCCGTCGAACAACCCGGATTCGGCGAGCAGAAAGATGCCCGAGCAGGCCGAGCAGACGACGGCGCCGCGCTCGTGCATCGCAAGGATCCACTCGATGAGCCGCGGATAGCGCTGTTTCCTCCAGCCGCCGGGTCCCAGCAGCACGGACGGGACGATCACGATGTCGGTCGCCTCCACCGTGTCGATCGCCCGCCGGACATCGATCTGCACGCGGCTCGCGAGATCGAGCGGCCCCACCGCCTCGCCGACGACGTCGGTGCGGAAGGGCGGGTGCGACAGCCGGCCCGCGCGCGACAGGTCCATGATCGTGCACGCGTTCATCGCGTCGAAGATGCCAAACAGCGTGGAGACGACCGCGTCCGGCAGCGCCACGAGGCTGACGTGGCACGAACGAACCGATCCAGGGTTGTTCCGGCTCTTCGATGGCGCGGCCGACAGGGTCATCATGGGTCTCACGTGCTGGGATCGTCCCAACGCGATACTCAAGGAGCGAAAAATCATGGCCGCAACTGCCATCGAACAACCGAAAGTCGATCAATCGAAGCTCGAGGCCTTCGTCTGGCGCGCCCTCGGCGACCTGTCCTCCGCCTATGGGGGGGTCATGGTCAGCATCGGTAGCAGGCTGGGACTCTTCAAGGCCATGGCGGGCGCCGGCCCCCTGAGCGCCCGCGAGCTGGCTGCACGCGCCGGCTGCGCCGAACGCTATGTGGCCGAGTGGCTGAACGCGCAGGCGGCGGGTGGCTACGTGGAGTACCATGCCGTGAGCGGCACGTACGAGCTCACCCCGGAGCAGGCCGTGGTGCTGGCGGACGAGGACTCACCTCTCTACCTGCCGACGGCGTGGAATATCCCGGCCTCGATGTTTCTCGACGAGGACAGGACCGTCGAGGCGTTCCGTACGGGGAAGGGTGTCTCGTGGGGCGAGCACGACGAGCGCCTGTACTGCGGCGTCGCGGCGTTCTACCGGAACGCGTATCGCGGGAGCCTGCTCTCGCAGTGGCTCCCCGCGCTCGACGGCGTGGCGGACCAGCTGGAGTCGGGGATCACCGTCGCGGACGTGGGCTGCGGCCACGGCCACTCCACTATTCTCATGGCGCAGGCGTTCCCACGCTCGCGCTTCCACGGCTACGACACGCACGCGGCGTCGATCGAGGCCGCGAAGCGCAACGCGGAGGAGGCGGGGGTTGCCGACCGCGTGACGTTCGAGGT
>DASURJ010000252.1:0-15120 GCA_036280115.1 Gemmatimonadaceae bacterium | reverse complement strand
GCCCAGATCGCACCACTCACGAAAGCCGTTCGCCCGAACGACATGCGCCGCGCGAGCGACGGGACGAGGAACCCACGCCACCCGATCTCCTCGCCCGTGGCCGAGAGCAGGCTCTGGAGCGTCCCGAGCGCGATGAACGTCGCGACCGGGGTCGTGAACCGGCTCAGGTCCACGGCCCCGAGCCCGGTCAGCCATACCAGGCCGTACGCCACACCCGCGTAGGCCAACGGCAGCACGTACGCGAGGGCAAGCCAACGCGGCGCACCCGGCGACCATCCGAGGCCGCGAACGTTGCGGTGGAAGATCAGTCGCGTCACGATCGCGCTCACGCCGGGGGACCACATGAGGGCGAGCACGTACAGGCCGCCGTTGGCGCCGAGGCTTCCCGCCGAGATGATGATCCCCCAGAACACTGCGCTAAGTGCGAACGTGAGGACCAAATACGTCGCGAGTTCAGCGCGCTTCTCCTCTCGTTCGTGCATCATACTCCTCCGCTGTGGGGAACTCGGGTGCCGACCCCTCTGTGGACGTGTCATGCGGCGTTGTCACACGCGAGACGGCGAAGGTACTGATCGGAGCGGTCGCAAGCCACCACCACTCGTTATGTCTCGGCGTCCGGCACGGCGCTGACGTGCCCCCGACCGCGAACACGAGCACTCGTTCGGGTGCCGCAGTCAGCCAACTCTACGGAAGCTTGGTCGGTATCGACAATGAGGCGCCGTGCAGGGCCGTGAAGCCGTGACGAGCGGCGCATGCTCCACAGTGCTCGAACCTTGACGCCATGCCGGGCGTCGGTAGCGTTGGGTTACGAGGGATATTGCTGATCTGGCTCACAGGCGCTCGATCCCAGTCCGTGAGGCTGACGATGACAATGACACGCTCCCGCCCGCTCTGCCTGCCTCTCTCGCTGTCATTGTCGCTGTTTTTGCCAATGTTATTAGCCTCGGTATCTCACGGACTCCCGGCCCAGGGGGTCACGACCGCAACGCTCAGCGGGGTGGTGACCGATACCGCGACCGGCACTCCCGTTGACGGCGCGACTGTCGTCGCCGTACACGTGCCGAGTGGGACGCAGTACCGCGCGCTCGCACGGTCGAGCGGGGCGTACACGCTGCCCAACGTGCGCATTGGCGGGCCGTACCGGGTGACCGCCACGTTTCTTGGCTACCAGCCGCGCACATCGGAGAACGTCTTCCTGAATCTCGGGGAGACCCGCCGGCTGGACTTCCAGCTTCTTCGTGCCGCGACACAGCTCGCGGGGCAGCAGATCACCGGTGTCCTGGACGCGGAGCCGGTGCGCACGGGCGCCGCGACGGTCGTGGACACGCTGCAGGTCATCGCCCTCCCGTCGATCAAACGCAGCACGCGCGATCTCACGCGGATCGACCCGCGGAGCGACGGGAACTTCAGCTTCGCCGGACGGAACTGGCTCTATAACAGCATCTCGCTGGACGGGTCCTACTTCAACAACTCCTTCGGGCTCGACGATCCGGCGCCCGGGGGGCAGGCGAACGCGGAGCCGGTACCCTTCGATGCCGTGGCGCAGGTGCAGCTGTCCATCGCGCCATTCGACGTTAGGCAGGGCGGATTCACCGGCGCGAGCATCAACACGGTGACCAGGAGCGGGACGAACGACCTCCGCGGCTCGATCTATTCGTTCGCCCGAAACGACGCCCTGCAGGGCAACAAGGTCAGCGGCTCCAAGGTCGTGGCGAATCCCGACCTTCGGTTTCTCCAGTCCGGGCTCTCGGTGAGCGGTCCCATCATCCGAGACAGACTGTTCTTCTTCCTCAACGGGGAGTTGGAGCGCACCGAGGATCCGGGGACGAACTTCGTCGCGAGCCGCGGTGGTGCGACCGGCTTTGGCATCTCCCGCGTCAGCGCGGAAACCATGGACCAGATCCGGCAGCGGCTCATCCAGGCCTACGGCTACGACCCGGGGCCGTACGACGGGTACATCAACAAGACCGAGAACGACAAGTTGCTGGCCAAGCTGGACTGGAACGTCACGCCGAACAATACGCTCGCGTTTCGCTACAACTACCTCGACGCGACGCGCGATCTCCCTCCGCATCCGTTCGTGCTCAGCTTCGCGAACACGGGTCGCGGGCCTAACGCGAGCAGCCTGCCGTTCCGGAATGCCGGGTACGCGATCAACAATCGTCTCCACTCGTTCGCGCTCGAGGTCAACAGTCGAACGACGTCCTTCGCGAACCGGTTCTTCGCGAGCTACAACCGGTTCCGCGATCATCGCAGCCCCTTCAGCGAACCGTTCCCCACGATCGAGATCGGCGAAGGCGGCGTCACGTACACGACGGCTGGCCACGAGCCGTTCTCGATTCACAACATCCTCGACCAGGATGTGTGGCAGCTGACGAACAACCTGAGCTTCTTCCGCGGCAACCACGTCTTCACGGTCGGGGCGAACTTCGAGACGTTCTCGTTCTTCAACTCGTTCAACATCTTCCGGCACGGCGTCTTCTTTCTCCCGCCGCAGACCGGCGTCGGCAGCTCGTTCTCGTCGCTCGAGGAGTTCTTCGAGCTCACCGATCCGAACAACCCGGACCAGGTGGACCTCAACGGACTGGTCGGGTCCGGGCCGTTCAAGGGCGAAGAGATCTCGACCGGGCAGGTCGCGCTCTATGCGCAGGACGAGTTCCTGCTCACGGACCGCTTCACGCTGACATACGGGCTGCGCGTGGACATGCCCGTCTACTTCACCGACCCCGTCGACAACCCGTTCTCCCGTGGCCTGACGGCGCTCGATGAGAATCGCCAGCCGGAAGTCGTGGATCAGAGCCGTCTGCCTGACGCGAAACCGCTCTTCTCGCCGCGGGTCGGGTTCAACTGGAATGCCGTCGGGGACCGCGTGACGCTGCTCCGTGGAGGCACGGGCATCTTCACCGGCCGCGTGCCCTTCGTGTGGATCGGGAACGTGATCTCCAATCCGGGGGCGAACCCCAACCTGTTCCCGACCGCTGCGCCGAAATTCACCAAGCGAGGCTCGGTCCTGGCGCAGTCGTTCGATCTCAACGCGATGGAGCCCGACTTCAAGTGGCCGCAGTCGTGGACCACCGACCTCGCCGTGGAGCAGCAGCTACCCTGGGGCCTGCGAGGAACGCTCGAGCTCCTCTACGCGAAAGACATCAACAATGTCTTCATGCGGAACGCCGATCTGGTCGAGCCGCAGCGAACGCTGCCTGACGGGCGTCCGTACTATGGCGGCTTCGGGAACAACGAGCTCAATCCCGACGGCGGCGCCGGCATCTACGTCATCGACAACACGGACGAGGGCTACTCGTTCAACGTGACCGCCCAGCTCCGCAAGGCACTCGGCGCTGCCAGCGTTGGACTCGGCTATGGCTTCACGACGGCGAAGAACAACCTCAAGTCCACGGAGATCGCGAGCGTCCTCTGGCAGAACCAACCCGTCCAGGGCGACCCGAACAAACCGGAGCTCAGCTACTCGGAGTTCGGACAGCGGCATCGCATTGTGGCTGACGCCGTGTACACGAGGGTCTGGTCGGAGCGCTTCCGCACGCAGGTCGGCGCGTTCCTCGAGATCGCGGAGGGCAACCGCTTCGCGGGCGCGGGCGGGAATCGCTACTCGTTCATCTACTCGGGCGACGTGAATGGCGACGGGGCCGGTGGCAACGACCTGATCTACATTCCGCGCACGCAGAGCGAGATCAACCTCGCGCCGTATACAGACCGTACGGGCCGCACCGTGACGGCCGAAGAGCAGTGGACACAGCTCGATGCGTTCATCGCCCAGGACGATTATCTGAGTGAGCATCGCGGCGAGATCGCCGAGCGGTTCGGCGCCGTGAACCCGTGGTACACGAACCTCGATCTGCGCATCCTGCAGGACCTCGGACTGTTCCGCACGGGAACACGAAGCCACACGCTGCAGCTGAGCGTCGACGTCCTGAACGTCGGGAACCTGCTCAACTCGGACTGGGGCGTGCGGAAAGTCGCGAGCCCCGCAGCCACGTCGCCGCTCACCCTGGTGACGTTCGACGCGAACGGAGCGCCGGTGTTCAACTTCACCGGACCGACACGGACGTTCATTGACGACCCCGACCTCCTGTCGCGATGGCGCGCGCAGGTGGGCTTGCGCTACTTCTTCAACTAATTGGGGTCAGAGTCGAATTTCATCATTTCAGCGCGGGTCCCGGCGACTTCGTCGCCACGGGTGGGGTCATCCGCCCGGTGTCGTCCCGGTGTCGTGTGCCGCGCCAGTCACTTGGCGCCGGGCCGTCGTCGTCGCACCCACGCTGCCTAACGTTCATGCGGCCCGGCTAGCCCTGCCGCGCGCGCGAAGCTCCGCACCGCCTCACCAACCTCGGGGTCGAGCTTCGCCGCCGCGCCGTACGCCCCGCGATCGGATCGCGACGCTCGCTCCGCCAGAACGAGCGCGACACGCGCCCCGGGTCGGCGACGTTTTTCTTCCGCCCCTCGGCCGTGTACACGACGGCGCCGTTCGGGAGGAACTCCCCCGCCCTGTCGCAACCTCGCGTCAAGCCGATGATGCGCGTTAGGGACGTCCGAAATGTCGAGGTTGGTGACACCGGATCAACTCATTACGTGACCCGGAGTTACGACGTTGTGGGCCGCTCGGGTTCCGAACACCTCACCGGTCTGGCCTCGTGACTCGTGGTGAACGGCAGAGTCATGATGCTGACCCGCGTCTCCTCGCTCATGACAGCCCGCACCCTGCCCCCTGTCGAAACGCTGGACGGCCAATATCATCCGGGCGTGAATCGTTTGCTGACGCGCTCCGGGATCGTCGTCGCGTTGTTCTCCATCACGCTCTTCGTGAACGCGGCGTTGCTGTTCGCCGTGCAGCCCATGTTCTCGAAGATGGTGCTCCCCCTCCTGGGGGGCACGCCGTCGGTCTGGAACACGTGCATGCTCTTCTTCCAGACGGCGCTGCTCGGCGGATACCTCTACGCACACCTGACGACCCGCTGGCTCGACGTGCGCAAGCAGTCGCTGCTTCAGCTCGCCCTGTTCGCGCTCACCTTCCTCGCACTTCCCATCGGCATCGCGTCCGGGTGGCAGCCCACGGGAGCCTCGATCCCCGTCTGGTGGCTCGCCGCGCTCCTCACCGTCTCGCTCGGCGCCCCGTTCTTCATGCTGTCCACCGGCGCTCCGCTCCTGCAGCGCTGGTTCGCCGAGTCGGGCCACCCGTCCGCCGCCAACCCGTATTTCCTCTACGCCGCCAGCAACCTCGGGAGCATGGTGGCGCTCGTGTCGTACCCGCTCCTCATCGAGCCGCGACTTCGGCTCGCCCAGCAGAGCCAGCTGTGGACGACGGCGTACGTGCTGCTGGTCCTGCTCATCGGGCTCTGCGCTTTCGTCGTGCGCCGCGGGCTCATGGCCCGTGCTGCCACGGCCGAGATGGCGGCGCAATCGTTCGCCGCGGACGCGACCGCCGCCGATATCACGGCGCTCGACGCCACCGTGGAGACGCCGACAGCAAGCGCGGCCGAGCGCCTCACAGTCTGGCGACGCGCTCGCTGGGTCCTTCTCTCGTTCGTGCCCTCGAGCATGCTGCTCGCGGTCACGACGTACCTCTCGACCGACGTCGCGTCGATCCCGCTCCTCTGGATCGTTCCGCTCGCGATCTACCTGCTGACGTTCGTGATCGTGTTCGCGCGGAAGATCGTGATCTTCCGGCATTCGTTCGCCGTGTGGCTGCAGCCGCCGTTCCTGCTCATGCTCGCGGTGGCGATGGCGCTCATGATGCAGCGCAGCGTGACGGCGCTCGCGCCCACTCACCTCGCGGCGTTCCTGCTCACGGCGCTCGTGTGTCACGGCGAGCTCGCGAAGGACCGGCCTTCGGTCGCGCATCTCACCGAGTTCTATCTATGGATGTCGGTCGGCGGGATGATGGGCGGAATCTTCAACGTCCTCGTCGCGCCGCAGATCTTCGACTCGCTCCTCGAGTATCCGATCATCATCGCGCTCGCGGCGGCGCTGCGGCCGACACTCGTGACGCGCCGACGCATCGATCGCGAGCTCGATGTCGCGCTCCCGTTCGCCCTGGCCATTGTGATCATGACGGCGATGCGGCTCGGTTTTCCGCCGGACGACTGGGGCGCCAAGGCGCCTGTCTGGGTGTTCGGCGGGTATGCGCTCATCGTCCTGTGCTTCCAGCGGCATCCGATCCGCTTTGCGCTCGGGATCGCAGCTCTGTTCGTGGGAGCTTACCTCGGCCGGGGCGAGGATCGCAGCCTCATCTACCGTGGCCGGAGCTTCTTTGGCGTCTACCGCGTGATCGCCTATCCGAAACACCATGCGCTGCAGCATGGGACGACGACGCACGGTGGCCAGAGCATCCTGCCTCAGTTCGCGCGCGAACCGCTCACGTATTACCACGTCGACGGGCCGCTGGGCCAGTCGTTCGCGTGGCTCATGCGCGACAATCCCGATCGTCGCGTCGCCATCGTCGGGCTCGGCACGGGGACGATTGCCTGCTACGGGCGCACGAACGAGACCTGGACGTTCTACGAGATCGACCCGCTCATTCAGCGCATCGCGTTCAACCCGAAGTACTTCACCTACATCCGCGACTGCCCGCCGGCGAAGCGCATCGTGATCGGTGATGCGCGGCTCTCGATCACGAGCGCCCCGGACAGCTCGTACGACTACATCGTCCTCGATGCCTTCTCGAGCGATGCGATCCCCGTCCACCTGATGACGCGGGAGGCACTCGCGCTCTACAAGCGGAAGCTCGCGCCCGGTGGATCGATTGCGTTCCACATCAGCAATCGCTATCTGAAACTCGAACCCGTACTGGTCGAGCTTGCGCGCGACGCGCGGATGGCGGGCATCGTCGGCGCGGACGCCGGCATCACCCCCGAGCAGTCGATGGCATACAAGATGAACTCGAAGTGGGTGGTGCTGTCGCGTCGCGCCAGCGATCACGCGGATTTACTGAAGCAACCGGGCTGGCGCGTGCTGGCACCGAAGTCCGATGTGACCTTGTGGACGGACGACTTCTCGAACGTCTTCAGCGTGTTCCGCTGGTAGGCGCGCGCATCCACGCGTCGCGATAGGCGACGCTCCGGCGATACGGAGCGAGCCCGATCGCCAGCAGCGCGGCCGACGCCACGAGCCCGGCCACGGTGAGAACGGCGAGCGAGTAGCGAACGGCCGAGTCGGTGCCGAACACCTGCTCGGTCAGCACGCCGACGATGCTCGGTCCGAGCCCGAGGCCCACGAGCGTCGTGACGGTCACGTACAGCGCGGCAGCCTGCGCGCGCATCCGGTTCGGTACGATCTCCTGGACGGCTGCGACCGCGGCACCGAACGCGAACGACGCGAAGAAGTTGAACGGCACGAGCGCCGCCACCGCGATCGCCGCCGTCGGCGCGAGGGTGTAGATCAGACCGAAGACGAGGTTCGCGAAGGACGCGATGATCCCCACCCTGAGCTTGGCGTCCGTTCGGCCGCGCGCGAGCATCGCGTCGGCGACTCGGCCGCCGACGATGATCCCGGCGACCCCGACGGTGATCGTGAGCGTGCCTAACGTGATGCCGGCCTCGGCCGCGGACCATCCGAACGTCCGGATGAGGTGTGTCGGCAGCCAGGCCGCCGTGCCGTAGTTCACGAGCGCGAGGAGTGCGTAGCCGAGGTTGTGCGAGACGAACGTGCGCGTGTTGTCGCGGATGTAGGCGAACACGTCGCGAACCGAGTGTCCGGTTGCATCGGTGCGGCCGACCTCGCGTCGCGTCGGCTCCCCGACCGTCGCCATGAGTGCCGCGATCAGGAGGCCGGGCACGCCGACGACCACGAACACGGCCTGCCACGCGCGGATCGATCCGACGAGTGGCAGGATGACCGTGGCGTCCTCCCCGAGCCGTGCGATGACCGCGCCGCCGACGAGGTTCGCGAGACCGGCGCCAAGATAGATGCCGAGTGAGTAGACGCTGATGGCCGTCGCGCGTCGCGAGGAAGGGAAGTAGTCGGTGAGGAGCGACGCCGCCGGCGCGGCGAGCGCCGCTTCGCCGATGCCGACGCCGAACCGGGCGAGCAACAGCTCGCCGTATGTGGTCGCGAACCCGGAGAGCGCCGTCATGACGCTCCACACCGCGATCCCGACGCCAATGATGAAGCGGCGGCTGCCGCGGTCCGCGAGTCGCGCGATGGGCAGCCCGAGCAGCGTGTAGAAGGCCGCGAACGCGAGCCCGTACAACACGCCCATTTCGGCGTCGCCAATGCCGAGGTCTCGTCGGATCGGCGCGACGAGCAGGCCGAGGATCTGGCGGTCGATGAACGCGGAGGCGTTGGCGAGCGTGAGGACCGCGACCACGTACCACGCGTAACGCGCGGGCGGGTACGAGGGTTCAGCTATGGCGACGGGGACCTCGGCGTCCGGTGGCGGCTTCAGATTCCGTAGCTGTGCAGTGCGGGGCCTGGGACCGGCGGGACCGAAACCCTCGAGCCAGCCTCGCCGTACGGGCTCAAAAATGCAGTAGTGGGGTAGTACTAGCCAAGACGAGATCGGCGGCGTTTACGCCGGCCAGCCAGGCGGTTCGCGCCGACTCGTTCCGTAGCCGCGTGGTTCGCCAGTACCGAGAGGTGGTCGACCACGCGTTTCCATATAGACCTCCGGCGATGGAGGGTGCCGATATGACGCGGTTCGAATTCGCACTCAGGAGCACCAGCGAGATTCGTCAAGCGGGCGTGGTCCAGAGCGAGTCGTTCGACGACGCGCTCTCGCTCGTGAGCAAGCATCTGACGGTGCAGGACGGCGACACACTCGAGATCGGCGTCGCCGGATTTCCTCCAGCGCGTTACGCGTTCGTTCCATCGGACGCGGTAGAAGAAGTGAATTGGCGGCCGATCGGACTGCTCGCGGCGTAAGATCAAGGAACAACGCTGGTCGCTGTTAGCTGGCACTGGTTGCTGCAGGGCTACAAGAACTACGCTGGTTAGCTGTTAGCTGGCACTGGTTGCTGCAGGGCTACAAGAACTACGCTGGATTGCTGTTAGCTGGCACTGGTTGACGCGAAAAGCGTCCAACTGCGCTGCAGGGTGAAAAGCGAGAACCCTCGGGATGCCTCCCTATCGGAAAGGGGCATCCCGAGGGTTCTCGCTTTGCTGATAGCTGATAGCTGATAGCTGATAGCTGATGGCTGATGGCTGATGGCTGATGGCTGATGGCTGATGGCTCCGTGTTACACTGCGTCCGACAAACTGGTGAAGTTGAAGTCGCGGACTTTGATGGCCGGCACGACGACCGCTCCGCCCCCCTCCGTGCCCGCGAGCCGAACCGGGCGCCCGAGCATCTCGAGGTTGTTCAGCATGAAGAGCGGCGACTCGTTGAACCGGAAGTTCTTGAGGGCCTTCGTGATCTTCCCGTTCTCCACGAGGAACGTCCCGTCTCGTGTCAGGCCTGTGTAAAGAATCGTCCGCGGGTCCACCTCGCGGAGATACCACAGGCGCGTCACGAGCACGCCGCGCTCGGTGGACTTGATCATGTCCTCCACCGTCGCGTCGCCGCCACTCATGATGAACGACGTGGGCCCGCCAGTCGGGGTCTTGCCCTGCTTCTGCGCCCAGAAGCGCGAATAGTAGAGCTGTTTCAGCACACCGTTCTCGACGAACACCTGCTTGCCGAGCGGGAAGCCTTCGCCGTCGAACGGCTGGGCGAGGATGCGTGGGTCGAACGGGTCGGCGAGTAACGTCACGCGCTCGTCCACGATCTTCTCGCCGATCTTGTTCCCTCCGCCCTGCTTGGAGAACGGGCTCCGCCCCTCGTCGGCCTGACGCGCGGCGACGTAGCCGCCGAAGAGCTGCACGAGGTCCCCCACGGCCTGCGGCTCGAGGATCACGGTGTAGCGCCCGGGCTCGATGGCGACCGGGCTGCGTGAGACCTTCGCCTTTTCGATGGCGCGCTGACTCAGACCGGCAATGTCGACCTGGTTCCAGTCGTTATGCTCGCCGCCCGCCCACCCGGACCCGGTGCCGTCCGTCGTCCGCACGGTCACGGTGTAGTTCGCGTTCGTCGAGCGGTGATACGCGAACAACCCTTTGTCGTTGCCGAGCGCGGTGGAGAACGCGTTCGTGACGAGGAACCCCGCCGTCGCGAGATCGCCCGCCTTGCGTGCCGGCTCGAGCGCCGTCAGCGCCGCCTTCGCGCGGTCCCCCGGGGTGAGGTTCGCGACACTGTCGAAGTACGCGTTGACCTCCTGATACTGCTGCGGCGGAAGCGCGGGCATCGCTTCGGGGTCGTCGGGTGCGAGGCGCGCGAGCTTCTCCGACGACTCGACCGCGCGCCGCAGCGCTTCGTCCGAGATGTCGTTCGTCGTCACCACCGCGTGCTTCTTCCCGAACGAGCTCTGGATGACGACGGTGAAGTTCGTGATCCCGCCGGCGGTCGACATCTGATTGTCGGCGAACCGCACGTTCGCCGAGTATCCGCCCCCGATGTTCACCTGGACACTCTCGGCCTTCGACATCTTGACGATCCGCTCGATGAGCGACCTGGCCTCATCGCGAGACAACACCGACCCATCCGGAACGTTCTCGATCAGGCGCTTAAGGTAAGACATAGTCGTTGTATTTAGAGTCAGTCGAGTCGCGAAGGACGGCGACTACGCCAAGGAGGGCGACTACGCTGGTGGCTGTTAGCTGGAACTGGTTGCTGCAGGGTAACACCCTCAGGAGGCCCCTCAGCGAGTAGACGCGTCCCGAGGCCGTTCACCCCGCAGCAACCAGTTCCAGCTAACAGCAACTAGCGTGGTTCTAAGCCTTTCGGCCGGTGTTGATGACATTGATCTGCTTGAACCGTGCGGGCACGGAGCCGTGCGACACGGCATTGACCTGACCCGGCTGCCCCTTCCCGTCGAAAAAGCTGCCGCCGAGCTGGTAGCTCGACTTCCCGCCGATCATGTCCATCGCATTCCAGAACTGCGTCGTCTGCATCTGGTACGCGACGTCCTTGAGCATCCCCGTGATCTTCCCGCCGCGGATCTCGTAGAACACCTGCCCGCCGAACTGGGCGTTGTAGCGCTGCTGGTCGATCGAGAACGACCCGTCGCCCACGATCGCGATCCCGCGGTCGGTCGCGGCGATCAGGTCGTCCCACGAGACGTCGCGCTCGCCCGGCATCAAAGACACGTTAGGCATGCGCTGGAACTGCACGCTCGCCCACGAGTCCGCGTACGAGCAGCCGTGCGATCGCGTGGGGAGCTTCTGCTGCTTGTACCACCCGTCGAGCCAGCTCGCCTGCTCGCGCGTCGTCTGGTAGTCGTTGAAGACGCCGTTCTTGACGATGAGGAAGTCGTCGGGCTGCACACCTTCGTCGTCGTAGCCGATGGTCGAGAGCGCGCCCACCTGCGACCGGTCGCCCTGGATGTTCATGAAGGCCGGGCCGTACTTGAACGTACCGAGGAACTTGTCCGGCGGCGCGACGAAGCTCGTCCCGGCGTAATTCGCCTCGTAGCCCATCGCGCGATCGAGCTCCGTCGGATGCCCGATCGACTCGTGGATCGTGAGCCAGAGATGCGACGGATGCAGCACGAGGTCGTAGCGCCCGACCTCCACCGGCTTGGCCTTGAGCTTGGCCGCCGCCTCCTCGCCCCACTTCGCCGCGTTTCCGGGCAGATCGCACTCGGTCACGTACTCGTAGCCCCGACCCATCGGCGCGACGACGTTGCCCCGGTTCTGGAAATCCGAAAAATCCGGCGCCACCGCCGTGATCTGCATGAGCGGCCAGCTCTGGAGCACGGTCTGGTTGATGACCGAGCCCTCCGTGTTCGCGTAGTTGCGCTCCTGTTTCCGGAAGAACAGGCCGCTGAACACGAACTTCACCCCCGCCACCTTCATCGCCTCGGCGTTCGCTTTGAGCAGCAGCGCCGCCTTGTCCTCCACGGACACGGTGAACGGGTCGACGGTGTGCGGCGTCTGCCACGACGCGTTAGGCTGCGCGGGCGCCGGCGCCAGCTGGACCGCCCGGTCGCGCGCGACGCGGTTCGCCTTGGCAATGGCCGTCGCCTCACGCGCGGCCGCGGCGACGGCGGCTTTCGTCAGCGTGCGCGTGGCCGCGAACCCCCACGTACCGTCCACGAGCGCGCGAACGCCGCACCCGGTAGAGTCCTGGTCCACGACGTTGATGATCTGCTGCTCGCGCGTGAAGACCTGGTTGTCGCGGTACCGCGCGATGCGCGCGTCGGCGTAGCTCGCGCCGCCCAGCTTCGCGGCGTTGAGCGCTTCCATGAGCAGCTCCTTCGTCGCCGCGTCCATGGGCGGTGCGGACGCGGCAGGGGGTGCGAACGCGTTCGCGGCGGCCTCGGCCTTCCGGAGCGCACCGCTCGCGGCGATGACGCCTGCGGCAATGCCGGTCTGTTTGAGGAACTCTCGGCGGTCGGACATGGGTGGTATCCTGGGAATCGGGCAAGACGAGACCCCGAAAATACCACCCGGACGCGCAGCAATGCCAACCAGTTTCGCCCCCCGCGTGGGGCCCACTCTCCCAAGCCCTCCATCGGCGCGGCGTGACGGTCACCGACCCTGCGTCGTCGCCTCAACGGTCCTGCAGTGGCGCCCGACGACCCTGCGCCGCCGCCGCCGTGGCTTCTCGGTTGCGACACGCCGTCTCGACCCCGTACATCTCCCGATGCCGGCGCGAGCCGCCGGGTGCACGCGCCGATCACCCTCGCCGATTCCATTCCGCTGCGCGCTCCTTCATTCGAGCCTGAGACCCGGTCTCCGAGCGCGGCAACGGCGTTAGGCGGGACGGTCCGCATCTTCATCGCGGAAGCGCTGTTCCTCCCGACCGGCCTCGTCACCGCGGGCTACCTCACGCGGACGCTCGGCGCCACGGGGTACGGCCTGTTCACCCTCGCCGTCACCATCGTCATCTGGGTGGAATGGAGCATCGTCTCGCTGTTCGCGCGAGCGAGCTTCAAGCTCGTCGCCGAGGCGGACGACTGGCGGCCGGTGGCGACGACGCTCGTTCGCCTGCACCTCGCCGCGGGAATCGCCGGCGGGCTGCTGGTCGCGGCTGCGTGCATCCCGATCTCGGCTGCCCTGAAGCTCCCGGAGATCCGGCCGTACCTGCTCCTGCTCGCGATCGACGTTCCGCTGTTCGTCGTGGCCGCTGCCTATCGAGCGATCCTCGTCGGCACCGGTGACTACGCCCGCCGCGCGTGGGCATCCGTGGCCCGCTCGATGGCCCGGCTCATCCTGATCTTCGCGCTCGTCGCGGCGGGTCTCTCGATCGCGGGGGCGGTGCTCGCGCTCATCGGCGCGTCGGTCGCCGACCTGCTGGTCGCTCGCGGTGGAGTACGTGCGCCACTCCTCAACGGTCCGCGCGTGGCGACCCGGTCACTGCTGGGGTTCATGATTCCTGTCGCGCTGGCCGCAATCACCACCCGGCTCCTCGACCGGCTCGATGTCGTTCTGCTTCGCGCGTTAGGTGAGTCCGTTGCCGCGGCCGGCCTGTACGGAGCGGCGCAGAACCTGGCGATCGTTCCGGCGCTGCTCTCCCAGTCCGCCGCACCCGTGGTGCTCGCGACCACGACACGCATGCTGCGCGACGCTGGCCTCGCCGAGGCCCGAGCGTTCGCGGCGCAGGCACTTCGCGGGGTGATGCTCGTCGTTCCGTTCGCCGCGGTCGCCGCGGGGTCGGCCGACGAGCTCGTGCCGCTCATCTTCGGCGGTGCATTCGCGCCCGCGTCCCAGGCGTTCTCGATCCTGATCTACGGTGCGGTCGCGCTCCTGTTCGTGCTGATCGCGTCCGCCGTGCTGACGGCCGCGAATCGCCCGGGGTTGACGTTCGCGATCGTCGCTC
This sequence comes from Gemmatimonadaceae bacterium, assembly GCA_036280115.1. Taxonomy (GTDB): domain Bacteria; phylum Gemmatimonadota; class Gemmatimonadetes; order Gemmatimonadales; family Gemmatimonadaceae; genus JAJKIV01. The sequence goes on along the minus strand of DASURJ010000252.1, from coordinate 1,313 downwards.
CACTCCTCCCGATCGCCGTCGCCGCGCACGTCGTCGCCATCCCGCGGTGGCACGCGGTGGGCGCGGCCGCGGTCACGGCCGGCGTCAACGCACTCGCGGCCGTCCTCGCGGGCATAGCGACCACGCGTTGTGTCGGCGCGCGACCGTCGCTCGCGACGACACTGCGCGTGGCCGCGGTGTCGGTCGTGGCGCACGCGGCGGCATCGTCCTGGGCCACGCCAGGCATCGCCGTCGTGGTCAAGCTCGCCGTGCTTGCGCTGGGCGTTCCGGTGGCGTACGCCATCATCGGCGAGATCACCGCGGCGGAGCGCCGCCTGGTGGTTGCCGCGATAACGAGGCGGTTCACGTGGCGTGCAGCGTGATGTGAACCGGCTACCGGCGATGTCCGACGATCCTGTTCGGAGCCGCACACTGAGCCCTTGGCAGTGGACGAACGGTTGCGTCGCGCCGTGTTTGCCTTTACAATGCAAAGCGCTTGGCGCCACCTGATCGCTCTCGAATCGCAGCCATGGACCTGACAATCGACGGCGTCTCGAAGACCTACCCCAACGGGGTGCACGCGCTGCGCGACGTGACCCTCACGATTCCGCCCGGAATGTTCGGGCTGCTCGGCCCCAACGGAGCGGGGAAGAGCACCCTGATGCGCATCATCGCCACACTGCAGGAGCCCGACACGGGTTCCGTTCGGCTGGGCGAGATCGACGTGGTGCGCCAGAAGGACGAGATTCGAAAGACGCTCGGCTACCTGCCGCAGGAGTTCGGGGTCTACCCGAAGGTGAGCGCCGAGGACCTGCTCGATCACTTCGCCCTGCTCAAGGGGATCGCCGCGCGCCGGGACCGCCACGAGGTCGTCGAGGCGCTCCTCCGCCAGACGAACCTCTGGGAGGTACGCAAGCGCAAGCTCGGCGGCTACTCGGGCGGGATGAAGCAGCGGTTTGGTGTCGCCGTCGCGTTGTTAGGCAATCCGAAGCTGCTGATCGTGGACGAGCCGACGGCCGGCCTCGACCCGGCGGAGCGCGTGCGGTTCCTGAACCTGCTCGCCGAGCTGGGTGAGCAGAGCGTCGTCCTCCTCTCCACGCACATCGTCGAGGACGTGAGCGAGCTGTGCACGCGCATGGCGATCATCGACCGTGGCGAGATCCTGCTCGAGGCCGAGCCGCTGCAGGCGATGAGTGACCTCCGCGGCCGGATCTGGCGCCGCGTGGTGGCGAAGGCCGAGCTGCCTGCACTGGAGCAGGAGCATGCCGTCATCTCCACGAAGCTCCTCGCGGGGCGCACGATCGTGCGGGTGTACGCCGACTCGGTCCCGGGCG
>DASURJ010000251.1:0-3253 GCA_036280115.1 Gemmatimonadaceae bacterium | reverse complement strand
CGCTGCCAGAGACCGAACAGGCGGGTCGCGAGATCCCCGCGCAGCGATTCGACGGAACTATCGCCCTGAAACGCACGCAGGTACTCCTCGATGCCAAGGAGCGCGTACGCCCACGCCCTGGGGCTGGTGAACGTCGTCACGGCCGGCAGTGCGGCATGAAACAGGTCGCCGGCGAGACTGTGGCGCCCCGGATCGCTCGCCCGACCGGTGACCGCGCCGAGCGCCCAGATCGCCCTGCCGTGGCTATCCTCGGAGCCTTGCGGCTCGAGCCAGTGCCTTGCGTACGAGAGGAAGTTGCGGAAGCGGCCTGACGGCCGGTCGAACGCGTAATTCACGAATCCCAGGTAGCGAGCGGCCAGCGCCCGCACGGCCGCGGGCTCGTCTGTGCCCGCCTCCTCGAGCAGTGTCATCAGCAGCAGCGCGCGCGCGTTGTCGTCAAGACAGTAGCCATCTTCGTATCGGGGAATGCTGAACACCGCGTGCTGGAGGATGCCCGTGTCGTCGGTCAACGCGCGAACGTGCCTGAGGTCGACCTCGGGCCACCCGGCAGGACGACTGGCAAGGGTTTGCGTGTCGAACGAATTGCGACGACGCCGCGTCTCGCTGACCAGCGCGCGCGAGAACGAGTCGACGTACTGGCGCGCCACGGCCGGCCACGTCATCCCCCGACCGTGCTCGGCCGCACACGCGCACATTGTCCGATAACGATCCGGGTCGTCACCCAGCCCGACGACCTCTCGCGCCACCGCGCTCGAATCCCGCCAGGGCACGAGCACTCCGCGGCCCCCGGCGAGCAACTCCCGAGCATAGATGTACGGTGTGGAGATGACCGCTTTGCCTGCGCCGACGGCGTACGCGAGCGTGCCCGATGTGATCTGCTCCGCATTGAGGTACGGCGTGATGTAGATGTCTGCCGCCGACAAGAACTCCGTGAGCTCGGCCTGGCTCACGAAGCGATTATGAAAAATCATGCTTCCATCGACACCGAGGTGCCGGCCGCGTGTCTCGAGCATCAACCGATAGGCCTCGCCTTCCCGCTCGACGACGTGGGGATGTGTCGCGCCGAGCACGATGTAGACCGTCTCGGGATGAGCCGCGAGAATCTCGGGCAGCGCGTCGACGACATACTCGATCCCTTTGTCTGGCGAAAGCAGCCCGAATGTCAGGATGACGGTCTTTCCCTCCAACCCGAGGCGCTCCTTGCTGCCACCATCGACAGGCACGTGAGGAATGCCATGTGGAATCAGGTCAATCTGATCCGCGCGAATGTTATGCACCCGCTTCAGCAGCTCGGCGCCCGACTCGCTCATGACAATCAGCCGCTCTGAGAGGCGTGCGAGCTCCTCGAGCACCGTGCGCTGCGATGGATTCGGTTCGGACAGGATCGTGTGCAGTGTCGTGACGATGGGCATGCGCACGGCTCGCAACAACTCGAGGAGGTGCGCACCCGCCTTGCCGCCGAAGATCCCGTACTCGTGCTGCACCGACAACACGTCCACTTGGTTGACGTTCAGAAAATCGGCCGCGCGGCGATACGAGCTGAGGTCCCCTTCGCCGATCTCGAAGCGGACGCGCGACGGATACGCGTGACGGCGGCCGGCGTCGTTCATCGCGACGACGAATCCGTCCGCGCCGGGCAACTGGTCGACCAGCGCATCGGTCAGATGCGTCGTGAACGTCGCGATGCCGCAATGGCGCGGTAAGTGATTGCCGAGCGTGGCGAAACGCCTGATCTGATCCGTACCCGTCATGCCGTCTCCTGGCTCGCGGTGCGCGTACCCTCCGGGCACCGTAATCGATCGAGCTCGCCAACCCGCTTCAACGCAGCGCGTTTCAACCCTTGAGCATCACGCGCGATGGCATGCTCACTCTCCCGCTCGATGCGGGGCATGCGGCGGTCGAGTGCGGCAATGAGCTCGCGCAGGTCACGAACGAGAGTCTTGTCTGATCCGGTCTTCATCGGATGTGTTTGCGGAGAGTGCGCATTCTCCGCGTCTTGGCGAAACGGCCAGGACAGTCCTTGCAGAAGGCTTCAATGAGTGGACGCCCGCTACAACAGGCCTAAGAACTCGCGAAGAACTGTTGCAGCAGCGTACGTTGTCGAGCCTTTGTGCGGCTGTTCAAATCAGGACAGGCCGGCACGTAGACGGTGGGCTACAGTTCCGCTATGACTATCGTTCGCGACGACTGCGGCGAGCGCCAGATACGTGTCGATCGCATGATCGATGAATTCCGCGAAGCGCAATCGCGGCGGCGAGCGAGAGCAACCGCCGTGAACGGCAACGATGAAGTGGTGGATTCGCAGCGCGACGCTCACCCTCAGGCGGCGGTCGCCGGGTCAACAATGAGACCTGCTTCACATGAGAATGACTGATTGGACGACCCTGGTCGAATGGGTCGAGACGCGGTGGCCTCGGTCCCCGGCTGTTCCTCGGCGCGCAACGAGGATCTTGCCGGGGTTGGAGCAGAATGTGCCGCAGGTTTCTCGCGAGTACCGGCCGCTCTACACGTACCTCGAACATCGCTACGCCTCCGTCGTCGTGCTCACGATTGAGCAGATCGAGGCGTTGCTCGGATTCGACTTGCCAGGGCCCGCAAGAACCGAGCGCGACTGGTGGACGAATACTGTTGATAGGCATCGTCACTGCGCGGCGTGGACTGAAGCTGGCCGGACCGCAGAACCGAATCTTGCTGCCAGGATCATTGCGTTCGAACGGCCGGTGTGATGCCTCGGCGGTGAGCTTCACGGCGCGAGGCGAGCAACGAACGGTCACCGCACGTTGACGTTCTCGGCCCGGGGACCCTTCGGACCCTGGCCCACCGTGAACGACACCGTCTGGCCTTCCCGCAGCTGGTCGAAGGGCGTGCCGGCGCAGGCGGACTGATGAAAGAAATTTTCAATGCCTTCCGCCGTGGCAATGAAACCGAACCCTTTTTCGGTAATGCGCTTGATCGTTCCGTTCGTCGTCATCGAGAGTGTCCTTGCGATGAATTGCTCGTGTGACCGCAGTTGAGGCTCAAGGGCGCTGCGGCGTGCAACCCGAAATCGCAATGCTTCTCTAGCGGAAGCGGCCGGATGGTGTCCGTTGTCCGTACTGCAATCGATCGACGTTCCAGATTTGACCGCACGCGATGCAGCGCCAGTACGTCGAGACGGTCACGGCCTTGCTAGTGGTCGTGACATCAACCGACTTGCAGAATGGGCAGGTCTTCGGCGCGACGATGGCTTCGGTAGATTCGGTATACACGTGGA
>DASURJ010000250.1:0-2981 GCA_036280115.1 Gemmatimonadaceae bacterium | reverse complement strand
CTGGCGTGACATTCACATCGACCTCGCGTCCGCCCCGATACACTCGCAGCGTCGCGGAGCCATTAGGCTCGAGCCGCGCGAGCGCTGCCTGAAGTTCCGCCACGGTAGCGACGCGAGTCTGACCGAGCTGCACAATGACGTCGCCAAGCCGGATCCCGGCTCGTGCGGCAGGGCTGCCCGGCTCGACGCGAATGACTTCTGCACCGGCAGGGCTCGGGAGCGAGTAGACGCGGACGTCGACCTGCTCGATGTCATCGAGCGCCACACCGAGATATGGGCGCCGCACTTCGCCGTAGCGAATCAGTTGGTCCGCGACGATACGCGCGAGCGCGATCGGGACGGCAAACCCATATCCAACGAACGTGCCGGTCGAGCTCGCTATCGCCGTGTTGATCCCGATCACGCGGCCATCAAGATCCACGAGCGGACCACCCGAGTTCCCCGGGTTGATCGCTGCATCCGTCTGAATGAAGTCCTCGAGCGGCGCAGCCTGGTTCTCGTCACGGTCCGCCCCGCGCGCCGGCGCAGCGAGAATGCCGATCGAGCGCCCCGTCGCACTGACGATCCCCGCGGTGACACTGAACTGCAGGCCAAGCGGGCTCCCCAGCGCAAGAACCCACTGCCCGAGCCGGAGCGAATCAGACTCCCCGAGTCGAGCCACGGGCAGGTTGTCGCCCTGCACCCGAACCACAGCGATGTCGGTGCTCGGGTCGCGCGCCACCACCTGCGCCTCGAACGTCCGGCGGTCGTGCAGCGTGACCGTCACACGCTCGGCCTGCTGCACGACGTGGTTGTTCGTGAGGATGTACCCGCCCTCGCGGAAGAACACACCCGAGCCTGATCCCATCGGGACCAGCGGCCCCTGGGGGACCTGAGATCCCTGCGGCGCTTGTGGTCTTTGTGGTTGGATGGGCAGACCATACGGGCCGAGTGGAACCATCATGAGCCTCGGCCGGGCCTCGACCTGGATGTAAACTACGGCCGGGAGCGCTCGAGCCGTCGCGTTCTGGAATGCGCTCGTGGACGGAGTCTGCGCGGCAGCGACGCTGACCGATGGCATCGCCCCTTCGGGATTGTCACCGCAGGCCAGCAGGAACGCGATGGTCAGGGCGCCGGCCGCGATGCGGACCGTCCGCGTGCTCGCACTGCCGGACGAGTTGCACATGAGTCGCCTACCTGGGGTTGTGTCGGCCACGCCACGACGGATGATGGTGCGATCACAGGCCCGCAATCCGCGTTCCCGTCCCGGGAGCGGGCCCAGAACGCCTCGGGCATCAATCGTTAGGCGGGACCGGGGTCGCGCCCGTAGCCGCACTCACCCATTCTTGTGGTCATGCCCCACGACACCGCACTGATCGCTACCGTTGCCGCCGGGTTGGCACTCGCGTTCCTGCTCGGGCTTCTCGCCGTGCGCCTCCACCTCCCCCCCATCCTCGGGTATCTGCTCGCCGGGGTCGCCGTTGGCCCGTTCACGCCCGGATTCGTGGCCGACCTCAGCCTCGCATCGCAGCTGGCGGAAATCGGCGTCATCCTGCTCATGTTCGGCGTGGGGCTGCACTTCTCGATCGGTGACCTGCTGGCCGTGCGCAAGATCGCGGTGCCCGGTGCGATCGCCCAGATCGCCGTCGCGACCGGCCTCGGAACTCTCGTGGCGTGGTTCTGGGGTTGGGGGTGGGCAAGCGGCCTCGTGTTCGGTCTGTCGCTGTCGGTGGCGAGCACCGTGGTCCTGCTGCGCGCGCTCGAAGACGCCGGGGCCCTCGAGTCATCCGACGGGCGCATTGCGGTCGGATGGCTGATCGTCGAGGACCTGGTGACGGTCCTTGCCCTCGTGCTCCTCCCGATCTTCGCCGAGCTCGTAGGTGCGACGCCGCCGGGGCCCGTCGGCGAAGGCCCGACCCAGGCGCCCGAGCCGACCGGGCCGGTGCTGATCACGTTAGGCATGACGCTCGCGAAAGTCGTCGCCTTCGTCGCGATCATGCTGGTGGTCGGCCGCCGCGTCGTTCCGTCGTTACTCGGCCACGTGTCCAACACGGGGTCGCGTGAGCTGTTCACGCTCGCGGTGCTCGCCGTTGCGCTCGGGATTGCGGCCGGGGCCGCCTGGTTGTTCGATGTGTCATTCGCGCTCGGCGCATTCTTCGCCGGCGTCGTCGTCAGCGAGTCCGACTTCAGCCACGAAGCCGCGACGAGCGCGCTGCCACTCCGCGACGCGTTCGCCGTGCTGTTCTTCGTGTCCGTGGGGATGCTCTTCGACCCCGGGATTCTCGTTCGCGAGCCGCTCGCGGTGCTGGCCGTCGTGGCGATCGTCCTCATCGGCAAGTCACTCGCGGCACTCGCGATCGTGCTGGCGTTCCGCTATCCGCTCCACACCGCCCTGCGCATCTCGGCCAGCCTGGCGCAGATCGGGGAGTTCTCGTTCATCCTCGCCGCGCTCGCCGTGTCACTCGGCCTGCTCCTGCCCGAAGCACAGAGCCTGATCGTGGCAGGGGCGTTGCTCTCGATCACGCTCAACCCGTTCGTGTTCCGGAGCGTCGAGCCAGTTGGGCGCTGGCTGCGCAGTCGCAGCACGCTGGCCGAAGCACTCGAGCGTCCCGCCGGGGAGATCGCCCAGCTGCCCCCCGGGGTGAACACCGCCACGCTCCACGATCACGTCGTGGTCATAGGGCACGGCCGTGTGGGTGGCCCGATCGCGGAGGAGTTGGCGAGGCACGCCGTCCCGCACGTCATCGTCGAGGCGAGTCGCGACGTCGCCGAGCGTCTGCGCGAGCACGGGCTGCCGGTGATCTATGGCGATGCCACGCGTCCCGAAGTGCTCGAGGATGCGCACCTGGAGCGGGCGCGGTTGCTGGTGGTGGCGGCACCGGACGCGTACCAGGCGCGCGCGATCCTGCAGCTGGCCAGGCGGCTCAACCCCGACATCGAGATCGTCGCGCGCACGCACAGCGACGCAGAGCGTGCGTGGCTGCTCGAGCACGGCGTGTCGC
>DASURJ010000249.1:0-9049 GCA_036280115.1 Gemmatimonadaceae bacterium | reverse complement strand
TGCTTCACGTCCGTGGCCAGGTACACCGTGGCCGCGCCTCCTCGACCGAGCTCCTTCTCGAGGATGTAGCCGCCGATCTGCTTCCCCGCGATCACGTCGCCCAACGGACGGCTTGTGGGTTCACGGCTTCGCTCACGCGACTCGAGGGACGGTCCGCATGGTCGCCCGACGTCGAGGCGACAGCATTACCAGCGACAACATGCGGTTACGCGCACGTCGCTGGCAACGCCGCGGGGTCGGGACTCGCACCGCGTGTTCGGCTCGATGGCTCGAAATGATGGGTTTTTGCGCCGTTCTGCGTGGGGGTTGGTGAGGCGACCGGCAACCGCCGGTTCGCCCCGGCCCTCATTCAATCCGACCCGATGACTGGGAGACCCATCATGTTCCGCAAATTCTTGCTTCCAATCGCGGTTGCCGCTGTTGGCACCGCATGCTCGGACCGGCCGATGACGGTCGAGCCTGTCGCACTCCCTCAGACCGCGAACGCCGGCGCAGTCAAGTTCTGGGACAGCAATGCTGCCGTGTACTGGAACGGTGTCGCCAGGCAACTCATCGCGACGTACCGGCTCAACGCCCTCGTGGCGATCCGCGGGTACTCGATCGTTTCGGTGGCGCAATACAATGCGGCGATCGCCGCGGAGAAGGAAAAGGAGCGAGGCAAGCGACCGTCGGTCCACGCCGCCATCAGTGCCGCGTCGGTCGTCGCGCTGAGCTATCTCCACCCCGCCGAAGCGTCGGCGCTGGAGACGGAGCTCACGCAGTACCTGGCGCAGGAAGGGTGGCCGGGAGAGCACAATACCGACGAGGCCGCCGGCGTCGAGATCGGCAGAGCGATAGCGGCGCAGATCGTGGCGCGCGCACAGACCGACCGATTCTTCGACCCGTGGACCGGCACCGTGCCGACCGGCCCGGGCAAGTGGTTCAGCGCGACGCCACCCGTCGGGGCGACGGTTGGGCAGGCGAAGACCTACTTCCTGACGTCGGGCAACCAGTTCCGGCCAGTGCCCCCGCCGGTGTTCGGTTCACCAGCGTTCAACGCGGCAGTGGCCGAGGTGCGCCAGATCTCCGATACGCGTACGCCGGAGCAGACCGCGATCGCCGTGTTCTGGAATCTGCCGGCCGGAACGCATCAGCCGCCCGGCTACTGGAACGAGGAAGCCGCGAAGCTCGCCGTGCAGTACCGTCTCAACGAGCGCGAGACGGCGCACACGTTCGCGCTCATGAACATGGTGTCGTACGACGCGCTCGTCGCGTCGCACGAGGCGAAGTTCCACTACTGGCTGCTGCGTCCGACGATGGCCGACCCCGGGATCACGCTGCCGATCGGTTTGCCGAACTTCCCGTCGTATCCGTCGAACCACGCCGCGATCTCGGCGGGTATGGCACGCGTGCTCGGCGATCGGTTCCCTTCGGAGGTGGCGCGGCTGGACGCGCTGGCGGATGAGGCAGCGCTCTCGCGTGTGTTCGGGGGCATTCACTATCGCTTCGACGGCGACGCCGGCCTGACCCTGGGCCGCACGGTGGCCGCGTGGGCGCTCGCGAATGACGTGAACGGCCACGAGCCGTTCGTCCTGCAGTAAGCTGCATCGCTCCTTTGAACGCGTCGCTGCGGACGTTGGGGGAAGAGAACCTGACGCAGATTTCGCAGATTGCGCGGATTTCGCAGAAGCCCTCAGCACACCCGACCTACTCGACGCGATAATCAGGACTCAACGGGGAGCGCCCTTGGCCGTGTGAGCCAAGGGCGCTTTTCGGGCGACCTCTCTATTGTGCTTGTGGGCGCCCGCGTGTCGAGGAGACGACGCGCTTGAACTGGGCCGACGAACGGAAGTTGAGAAGTAGGCCGACCTGCAGACCTGACGCACGGAGGTAATTGAGGACCTGAGCACGATGCTGGCGTCCGCGTTCGAGTGGATTGGACAGAAAGCGTGACGCGGCAACAATGAGATTCTCCGATTCCCACACCGTCATCCTTCGAACGCAGTCACATCATTTCATTGCACGAGCCGTTTCCCTCCGATTGATGGCCGGCGGGTCCAGGTATCGGCTTGCCCTTTCGAGGGCTTCTGCGACATCTGCGTTCATCTGCGCAATCTGCGTCAGGTTTTCTTCTCTGGACTGATAGAGGGGCCCGGACCGGCGACGCAGAATGTCCTTCCACCAGTCGCGAGTCCGCAGTACACTCTCCGCGACCCGAGGAGGAACCCCGAATGCTCCAGTCGCATTCCCGCTTTGCCATCGCGGCGTCCGTGCTCGCGCTGGTCACGACCGCAGCGCCGAGTGTCATCGATTCCACGCGCGCCGCCCCGCGCCGGCCGACGACGGCCGCGGCGCCACTCGACTCGGCCATCCTCAAGGCGTATCGCTGGCGCAGCATCGGCCCGAATCGCGGTGGGAGGTCGATTGCCGCAACGGGCGTACGCCGGCGGCCGAACGAGGCCTACTTTGGCGCGACCGGAGGTGGGCTGTGGAAGACCACCGACGGCGGAGACACGTGGACGCCCGTAACCGACGGGCAGATCGGGAGCGCATCCGTCGGCGCCGTGGCCGTGTCCGAGTCGAACCCCGACGTCGTCTACATCGGCATGGGCGAGACCTGCATCCGCGGGAACATCATGGCTGGCGATGGCGTCTACAAATCCACTGACGCCGGAAAGACGTGGCGCCAGATCGGGTTCGACGGCGGGAGCAAGCAGAACATCTCGAAGATTCGCGTCCACCCCACGAACCCCGACATCGTGTGGGTTGCCGTGTTCGGCTTCCACGGCGGGCCTAACGAGGAACGCGGCGTCTTCAAGACCACCGACGGCGGCCGCACGTGGAAGAAGGTCCTCTACCGGGACGAAAAGACCGGCGCGATCGACATCGCGGTCGATCGCTCGAACCCCAACGTCCTCTACGCGGCGCTGTGGGAGGCGTACCGCGTCGAGTACCAGATGTCGAGTGGCGGCCCTGGCAGTGGACTCTTCAAATCGACCGACGGCGGCGAGACGTGGCGCGAGATCACCCGGAATCCCGGGTTGCCGGCTGGCGTCGTCGGCCGCATTGGCGTGGATGTGTCGGGCGCCGATCCGAATCGCGTGTACGCACTCATCGAGAACGAGAACGGCGGGCTGTTCAGCTCCGACGATGCGGGTGAAACGTGGAAGCTGATCAACGCTGACCGGCGCATCAGGCAACGGGCGTTTTACTACACGCACATCACCGCAGACCCGAAGAACCGCGACGTGGTCTATGCGCTCAACACCGCCCTCTTCAAGTCGACGGACGGTGGCAAGACGCTGACGAGCATCGGGCAGGGAACGCACGGCGATCATCACGACCTCTGGATCGATCCGGACGACCCCGAACATCTCGTGGATGGCAACGACGGCGGCGGCGCGATCTCCACCCGCAGTGGGCGAGGGTGGAGCCCACAGGACTTTCCGACCGCGCAGTTCTATCACGCGGTCACCACGAAGCACATTCCCTTCCACGTCTGCGGTTCGCAGCAGGACAACAGCACGGCCTGCGTCTCGAGCGCCCAACAGTTCGGCTTCGGCGGTGGAGGGGGCGGGGGTGGTGGCAACCCGCTCTACGTCGTCGGCGGCGGAGAGCCCGGGTACATCGCGCCCGACCCGAAGGATCTCGACGTCTTCTACGGCGGCACAAACAACGGCGGCTTCCTCACGCGGTTCAACCGACGGACGGGGCAGCTCCGCGAAGTGAACCCGTACCCGCGCATGTTCCAGGGTGAGCCGTCCAGTGCGGTGAAGGAACGCTGGCAGTGGACGTACCCGATCATCTTCTCGCCGGTCGACCCGAACGTGCTCTACACCTCGTCGCAGCACGTGTGGAAGACGACGAACGGCGGCCAGACGTGGACGAAGATATCGGGCGACCTCACCCGCCACGACCCGAAGACGATGGGGCATTCCGGCGGACCGATCACCGGCGACATGAACGGCCCGGAGATCTACGCCGTCGTCTTCGCGTTAGGTCCGGGGAAGAAGAACGTGAACGTGATCTGGGCCGGCTCCGACGACGGGCTCATTCACGTCACGCGCAACGGCGGCCGGACGTGGACGAACGTCACGCCGCCGGACATGCCCGCGTTCGGGCGTGTGAGCCAGATCGATGCATCATCGTTCGACGATGGCCGAGCGTATGTGGCGGTCAAGCGTCCGCTGTTGAACGATGTGGCACCGTACATCTACCGGACGGCTGACTTCGGCCGCACGTGGACGAAGATCGTGCACGGTATTCGGCCTCACGACTACGTGCACGTCGTTCGCGAGGACCCGACTCGCCGCGGGCTTCTGTACGCCGGCACGCAACACGGCGTGTACATCTCCTACGACGACGGCGACTCGTGGCAGCCGTTCTCGCTCAACTTGCCGGATGTGCCCATCTCCGACCTCATCGTCGAGTCGAACGCCATTGCACTGGGCACCCACGGGCGAAGCTTCTACGTGCTCGACAACGTCGAGGCGCTGCGCCAGTACACGCCGGCGCTCGCCGCATCGACGGAGCCGCATCTGTTCGCGCCCGCGACGGCCACCCGGCCGGTGACGCAGGTGGCGATCCGCTACTGGCTCCGTCAGCCCGCACGGACCCTGACCATCGACATTCTCGATGGAGCAGGAAAGGTCATCCGGACGTACACGGGGGTGAGCCCGGATAGCGCGCGCGCAGATAGCGCTCGCCGCGCCGCTGGTGGAGGCGGCGGCGGGGGCGGCGGCGGGCAGAACCGACCGCAGGGTCCATCGATGGCAGCGGGAATCAATACGCACATGTGGGACCTGCGCCACGCGCCGGCGGTCACGTTCCCGGGGATGATCCTCTGGGGCGCGACGACGAACGGCCCCATGGCGATTCCGGGCACCTATCGGGTTCGCCTAACGGCGGATGGCAAGACGCTCACGCAGCCGGTGACCATCCGGAAGCACCCGCTCTACACGGACGTCACGCTCGCCGACCTTCGCGAACAGCTCGACCTGGCACTCGAGATTCGCGACAAGGTGAGCGAGGCCAACCAGGCGGTCATCAACATCCGGGATCTGAAGCGGCAGGCCGCCGAGCGGCTGACAAAGTCCCAGGACCCGGCACTCAAGGCGAGTGCCGACTCACTCACGACGCACCTGACCCAGGTGGAGGAGGCGATCTATCAGGTGCGCAATCAGAGTGGCCAGGACCCGCTGAACTTCCCGATCAAGATCAACAACCGCCTCGCGACGCTCCTCCGCACGGTCACGACGGGTGACGGTAAACCCATCGGCGCTGCGCGTCCGATCTTCAACGACCTTTCGGCCGAGCTCGAGGTGGAAACCGATCGCCTGGCGAAGGTCCTGGCGGACGATTTGACGCGGCTCAACGCGGAGCTCGAGCGAGTCGGCCTGCCGGAAGTCACGCTGGCGAAGCCCACCATCTCGTGACCGAATTGGGGTCAGGTTCGGAAATCATCGTTCTGTTGCCGGCGGCAACAGAACGATGATTACCGAACCTGACCCCAATTCCGCCTACGGAATCGCGACGCCGTACGTCGCGCTGATCGCCTGGGCAGCGGCCCCCGCGAGCAACGCCTGGCCCGCCGCGCTCGGGTGTACCCCATCGAGGCTGATGTACGGTCCGAACGGGGTGCTCGAGAAGAGAAGGTCGCTAACGCGGAACCTCGGCTTCGGCAGCCCGTAGACCGTCTCGAGACTGAAGTACGCGTACCCGTTCTCCGCGGCCTTCGCCTGCATCCGGGCGTTCATCTGCGCGAGCCGCGTGTTGATGGCCTTGATGTCGTTCGACGTGAGCACGTAGTCCACCGTGCCCGGCACGTTTGCGCACGTGGCCGTCGTCGGCGCCCTCGAGACCAGCGTGAGCAGGTACCCCGGGACGAAGAGGTGGTTCGAGCTGAAGTAGCAGTTGATGCTCATCGAGATGCCCAGCGCGAGCAGGGTCGGCCACTCGTTGAAGAGCTCACGCGCCCGCCGGATACTCGGAAACCGCGCGGCGTCGTTAGGTAGCCCGACGAGCACGGCACCGGCGCCAGTCGCCTTCACGGCGGCGAGCACGGCATCGTAGTCGCGCTCCCACTCCGCATAGGGCGTCATCGCCTCGATCCGCCCGGTGCTCGCCGGCAACACCTCGTTCGCCGCGAGCTCCATCGACACGAACGTCGGATTCTGCGCGAGCATCGCCGACACCTGCGTCTGTCCCGGCAGCAACACCCGGCTGTAGAGCACACCCTTCCGCGGAACGTGCGCCGCCTCGATCTCCGGCGTGGTGAAGAGTGCATCGTGCACGTTGGCGCCGGAGATCGCGACGTTGTTGGCCGGCAGCGTCACGCCATCGCGAAGCGGCATGCAGAAGTTCATCACCGCCGTCACGAGGTCGTCGCCGAACGCCGCGACGAGCGCGAGGTTGGCCACGAGCGGTGGCTGGAGCGGCGGGCCGCATCCCGGATCCTGCACGAGCGGAAGCGAGAAGGGCACGCCGACTCGTCGCGCGAGCTCGGCCGGCCACGCCGCGCGTTGCCCGGCCGCGAAGATCCCGGCCGACTGCACGCCCATGCTGTTGCTCGTGCCGAGCGCCACGAACCGTTCGAAGAGTGCTTGTGCGGCGGTGGGTGCGAGGGACGGTGCGGCGCCCAGGGGCGTGCCGGGTGATCCGGGTCCGTCGGCAGGTGGGGGAGCGACGGGGTCGGCGCACGCGGTTAGGCTCACCGATGCGCCGAGGACGACGAGGGTGCGTCTCATGTGACTGCTCCTGCAGGGCCGCTCGTGGGCCCGACATGTGCGCGGCGCCCTAACGACGCCAGCGCCCCCGCGACGCGGCGTTCGAAGGTGCACCAACGCTGACACGCCGGCAAGCCTGGTAGCCGCCCCTCGTCAGCGAACGACTCCTGGTGCAGATTCTCGTCATGACGCTCTCGCGCCGGGGGTTTCTCGCGGCATCGGCCGCTGTGGTGGGCGGGCTGGAAGCGCGCGCCGCTCGCGACGTCTCGGTCGCGCCCGGCGCATCGCAGCCGGGCACGCCGGGCACGCCGCGTCCGTCGGAGCCGTGGCTCGAGATCGACGCCACCGCGCTCCGCCACAACGTTGCCACGATCGCTCGGCTCTCGGACGGGAAGCCGGTGCTCGTCGTGGCGAAAAACAATGCGTACGGGCTCGGGCTCGCCGAGGTCGGCCCGGTATTCGACGGAGTGCGCGGCGTGATCGGGATCGCCGTCGTGCGAACGGACGAGGCGTTCGCGCTGCGCGATGCCGGGGTGAAAAAGCCGGTGCTGCTCATGGGTGGGGTGACGGCGAGCGAGCTCGACGATCTGGTCGCGCGCGACGTGCACGTGACGCCGTTGGACGGGGCGCTCATTCCGGAGCTGTCACGAGTCGCGCGACGTCGGGGTCGGCCTGCCGGCATCCACCTGTACGTCGACACCGGGATGCATCGCATGGGTGTTTCGCTTGCGCGTGTCCCCGACGTGCTCGCGGCGCTCGCCTCGGATCGAGCGGTCCGCGTCCACGGTGTGTTTACCGAGCTGACCGAAGACATCGAGTTCGATCGCGCGCAGGCGGGCCGTTTGCGTACGGTGGCCGACGACGCGCGTCGCCGCGGTGTGTCCGTCGGCCCGCTGCACGCCGCGTCGTCGCATGCGGTGTGGCACATTCCGGACGCACACCTCGACGCGGTTCGCCCGGGCCTCGCCGTCTACGGTGGCTACGTGTCGGCCGATGCCCGGAAGCAGGGCGAGCTCCGGGCCGCGTATCGGCTGATGGCGCCGGTGGTGCGCGTCGAGCGCCTCGACGCGGGGGAAGGGGTGAGCTATCATCGCCGCTGGGTCGCAAAGGAGCCGACCTGGATTGCCACGCTGCCGGTGGGTCACGTCGATGGCTACCCGAGCGGGTCCGTGAAGGGCGGTGAAGTCCTGATCGGAGGGCGACGGTACCCGGTCATCGGGACCGTGAGTGCGAGCCACACCGTCGTGGCGTTAGGCAGCGAGCAGACCGCCAAACCGGGCGACGTGGCGACGCTCGTCGGCCCCGATGACCCCGCCGTGCATCCCAACGAAGTCGCGGTACGCGCCGGCTGGTCGGAGTACAACATGTTCATGCACCTCAACCCACTACTCCCGCGAGTAGTCAGGAACGATCGATGAACGCCCTTCGAATGGCGGTCCTGGTGGTCGCGTCGCTGCCCGCTGCGGCGAGCGCGCAGAGCTTCGACTCGGTGCAGGTGCGCACGCAGCACGTCGCCGGCGGGGTTCACATGCTCGCCGGCGCGGGTGGCAACGTGGGGCTCGTCGTGGGCGATGACGCTGTTTTCGTGGTGGACGACCAGTTCGCGCCGCTCACGCCGAAGATCCTGGCGGCGATCCGCACGGTCACTCCCTCGCCGGTGAAGTTCGTGCTGAACACGCACTGGCACTTCGACCACACGGGGGGCAACGAGAACATGGGGAAGGTGGGGGCGTTGCTCGTCGCGCACGACAACGTGCGGCGGCGGATGTCCACCGACCAGTTCATCGAAGCCCTGAACCGGCGCGAACCCGCGTCGCCTCGCTCGGCGCTGCCCGTGGTCACGTTCACGGAGAACATCGCGTTCCATCTGAACGGCGACTCCGTCGTGGCCATGCACGTCCCGCCGGCGCACACGGACGGCGACGCGATCGTGTTCTTCACGCGCGCGAACGTCGTTCACATGGGCGACATCTTCGTGAGCGCGGGGTTCCCGTTCGTGGACCGGTCGAGCGGCGGCTCGATCCACGGCATCATCGGCGCGGCGGCGAAGGTGTTAGGCATGACGAGCACGGCGACGAAGGTCATCCCGGGCCACGGCCCGCTCGCCGACCGTGCGCGGCTGCAGGCGTACCACGACATGCTGGTCGTGATGCGCGATCGCATGCGTCGCGAGGTCGCCGCCGGTCGCACGGTCGAGCAGGTGCTCGCGTCGAACATCACGGCCGAGTACGACAAGGAGTGGCCGAGCGGGCGCGAACGGTTCCTCCGCATCCTGCATCAGGAGTTGTCGCGCTAATTGGGGCTAATTGGGGTCAGGTTCGAATATCATAGTTTCCCCGCCGAAC
>DASURJ010000248.1:0-2979 GCA_036280115.1 Gemmatimonadaceae bacterium | reverse complement strand
GGGGATGATGGCCGTGAAGGCGAATGCCTGGACAATCGTCGGCAGCGTGTGCCCGACATTCAGCGTCCCGGGGATGATGCGGTCCGGGACCATCTTGAACATGCGGAAGACCGCAGTGGTCGTGGCGAACGAGCCGATGCCGAGGGTGTCGAAGAAGTTCGTGATGAACCCGGTGCTGATGCCGCCCGGCGTTGGGGCGGCTGCCTCCCCTGCGCGCGAACCGCGCAGCGCGGCCCGCACGACGAGCCCGATGTAGCTGAGCGCGACGATGGCGAGGAAGGCGAGCAACGCGTTGCGGGGATCGAGAATCCAGGCCGAATTCATCGAAACTCCGGGGGTGAGCGTATGGAGAATGTCGGGGGATTGTGTCGTGACAATTCCGTGGATATTGTATCCGAGTCCCGCCCCTCGCAACCTGAATCTGGTCGATGCCGCGCTCCGAGCAGCCCCGCACGTCGTCCGCCGGTCGCGTGAACGCGAAGCGGTCCAGCGCGCGGAACGGCGGCCGCGGTACGTCGGTCGTTCCCCTCGCCCGTCAGACGGTTGCGAGCATGACGCTCGACGCTATCCGGGATGGCATTCTGCACGGGACTTACGCCGAGGGCGAGCCGCTGCGTCAGGACGCGCTCGCCGCGGAGCTCGGCGTGAGCCGCATCCCGATCCGCGAGGCGTTGCGGCAACTCGAAACCGAAGGACTCGTCACGTTCAGCCCGCACCGCGGGGCGGTCGTCTCGATCCTGTCGCTGGCCGAGATCGAGGAGGTGTTCGACATTCGCGCGAACCTCGAGCCCGACCTCCTGCGGCGCGCGATCCCGCGCCTAACGACGTACCAGCTGGATCAGGCGGACGAGATCCTCGACCGCTACGCCGCCGCCCTCGCCAGTGCCGACGTCTCGCAGTGGGGCGAGCTCAACTGGCAGTTCCACTCCAGTCTCTACGCCCCGGCGGAGCGACCGATCTCGCTCTCGATCCTGCAACGGCTGCATCAGCAATCGGATCGATACCTGCGCATGCAACTGGCACTCACACACGGGGAGACGCGGGCGAACGAGGAGCATCGGGCAATCGCCGCGGCAGCACGCGCCAAGGACGTGAAGCGGGCGTGCCAGCTCATGCGCGAGCACATCTCCGGGGCGGGTCGGTTGCTGCTCGCATTCCTGCGGGGCAGCCGCGACAACGACTCGTCGTCGGACCCCGGCACCAGGCGGGTAGCGCGAGGCGGCGGGAGATGACGACGCGTGACGGCAGCGTGGGTACCGACGCCCCACGCCTGCGCCAATTCGTTCGCGGCGCATGGATCGAGAGCGAAGCCGACCGATGGCTGGCGGACGTGAACCCGTCCGACGCCACGGACGTCGTCGCCTACGTCCCCGAAGGCACGAGCGACGATGCGCGGCGCGCCGCAACCGCTGCCGCCGAGGCGCACGACGCGTGGTCGACGTCGACCGGAGTCGCGCGTGGCGAGCACCTCCATCGATGGAGCGCCGCGATCGCCGACCGTCAGGAGGAGCTGGCACAGGCGATGGCGCGCGAGGTCGGCAAGCCGATCGGTGAAGCCCGCGGCGAAGTCGCGCGCTGCGTGGCCATCCTTCGCTACTACGCCGGGGAGGCCGTCCGCCAGGTCGGGGAGGTCATTCCCGCGCAAGCCCCGGGCGCTCTCCAGTTCACGCTGCGGCAGCCGTTAGGCGTCGTGGCGATCGTCACGCCATGGAACTTCCCGCTGGCCATTCCCTTGTGGAAGGCCGCCCCGGCGCTCGCGTTCGGCAACACGGTCGTGCTCAAGCCGTCCGAGATGGCGTCGCACGTGGCGACGCTGCTCGCCGAGACGAGCGCGGCCGCCGGACTGCCGGCCGGGGTCTTCAACGTCGTCACGGGAAGCGGGAGCACCGTCGGCGAGGCGTTGCTGCGCGCACCGGAAGTCCGGGGCGTGAGCTTCACCGGCTCGGGGCGGGTCGGTGCAACCGTCGCGCGCATCGCGGCCGAGCGGAACATCCGCTATCAGACCGAGATGGGCGGGAAGAACGTCGCCATCGTGCTGCCGGATGCGGACATATCGCAGGCGGCGACGCTCACCGCCGCGGGCGCCATGCGCTACGCCGGGCAGAAGTGCACGGCGACGAGCCGCGTCGTCGTCGCGCACGAGGTCGAAGGCCCATTCCTCGCCGAGCTTCGGCGGCAGGTGGACGGCATGGTGCTCGGTCCGGTGACGGCCGCCAACGCCGCCGTCGGCCCGGTGATCAGTGAGCACGCGCGCGATTCCATCCGGCGCACGCTCGACGCGAGCGATGCGGAGCGCGTTTACGAAGGCGCGGTCCCGGACTCGCCGGAGTTCGCGAACGGGTGGTTTCTGCCGCCCATCGTCGTTCGCGGTGCGGCGACCGACTCGGAGCTCGCGCAACGGGAGCTGTTCGGCCCGGTGCTGGCGATGTTTCCCGCGGATGACCTCGATCACGCCATCGCCCTCGCGAACAGCACGACGTACGGGCTGAGCGCCTCGCTCTTCACACGTGACGTGCGGAGCGTGCTCCGCTACATCCATCGGATCGAAGCTGGGCTTGTTCGCGTCAACGGCGACACGACCGGTGTGGACCCGCACGCGCCGTTCGGCGGCATGAAGGGCTCGAGTTCGGGAAGCCGCGAGCAGGGCGGCGCCGCCCGCGAGTTCTACACCGAGATCAAGACGGTGCAGATCAATCCGTGAGCCCTCTGTCGGGACAACGAGGGTCCCTCGCTGGCGCTCGGGATGACACGCGCGCCGCGCCGGCAGCAACGTTCCCGGCGACGATTCGTGTCATCGATTCGCACACCGAGGGTGAGCCCACGCGGGTGGTCGTCGACGGGTGGCCGCAGCCCGAAGGGGCGACGATGGCCGAGCGGCGCGAGTACCTCAAATCCTGCCACGATCACCTCCGTCGCGCGGTCGTGTGCGAGCCGCGCGGTCACGACGCGATCGTCGGCGCGCTCCTCACGCCGCCGGTC
>DASURJ010000247.1:0-5604 GCA_036280115.1 Gemmatimonadaceae bacterium | reverse complement strand
GTTTTGCCACCGAGACCGGCCTGGAGCGCGCCGGTGCCGGCCAGGTCGCCCGGCGGGAACGTCGTCCCGGACGCCACGTGACTGCCCCTGATCGAAACACTCAGCGCGCGGAGCGGCGTGGCATCGAGGTTCAGCCGGCCGGACCAGCGATGCGCATCGTTAGGCGCGAGCACGCCCGCTTCGCGACCCACGGACCCCGCGGCGTAATACGTGATCCCGCGCACGCCGCCCGACGCACTCGCGCTACCGGTCCATCGAAGCCCCGTGCGAAACGGGCTCGCCTGTTCGAGTGGATTCCACCGCGAGAGCGGGCCCGGCGTACAGGAGCCGAGTGCCGCGTCCGCGCGTGTGCACGTATCCTGACCGTACGTGGGCGGACCTGTACCGAAGTTTGCCGGATACTCGGTGGCGTCCGCCGTGACGCCGCCGTCCACCCAGGTTTCCCAGCGCGGCGTGCCGCCTTGGCTCCTGCGCGTCGTCACGAGAATGACGCCGCCCGCGGCGTCGGCGCCGTACAGCGCCGTCCCTGCGGGCCCACGGAGGATCGTGATGCGCTCGACTTCGTGCAGCGGGATGTCATCGAGTCGTGACGGTGCCTGCCCTCCGACGTCGATCCCTAACGACGATTGGCTACCATCGACATGCACGCCGTCGAGGAGCACGATGGGCTCGCGCGGAAAGAGAAGCCCACTGCCACCACGAATACGCACTCGTGAACCGGTCCCGATGACGCCACTCGAACGCAGCACGCTGACGCCAGCGAGGCGGCCGGCGAGGACTTCGGATAGCGTTTGCGCGGACAGGCCTCCCGGAGTGACCGAGTCGACGGAGGAACTCGCGAGACACGGATCGCCGTGCTGCACTTCGAAATGAGAGCCGCTGCCGGTGACGACTCGGAGAGGCGGCGAGAGCCTCGCGCAGTTCGATGGCGTCCCGATGCGAACCGGCTGCAGGCCGGGCCGGTCCCACTGTGCAGCGAGCCCGGCCGGTGCGAACGAGACGAGTGCGGTCAGCGTCAGGAGTAAGCGCATCGGGGCGGTGGTACAGCCGCGAGTGTCGAGGCAGACACATGCGCACGCAAGGCATGTGCTATTGTCGTTGCGACGAAGCCTGGTGTTCGACTACCAACGCACGTCGAGGCGCATCGAAAAAGTGCGTACCAGTGGGAGCGTGAAGAAGTCCTGCGAGACCATGCGCGCCTGTCCATCGAGCGCGACCTCGGGATCGAGTCCGGAGTAGTCGGTCCAGCTAGCGAGATTACGGCCCGCCGCGGTAAGTGACGCCCGGCGAGCGCCGATGAGGCGAGATACGGAGGGCGGCATGGCCCAGACGGCAGCGACCTCTCGCAACCGGACGAAGTCTCCACGCTCGATCCACCCTCGCTCGGCATCGACCGGGTCGACGGCGCGGGCCTGATCCGCGAGCGACGATCCCGGAACGTGCCGCGCGGCGCAAACGACATCGCACCGACGGCGTTCCGTGAGGTTGTATTGACGAAAACCACCGCGGTAATCGAGCAACGCGCTGACCGTGAGCGCGCGCGCAATGGTTATGGAAGGCGAGAGACCTGCCTCCCGTGTGGGCGTTGGCGACCCGACGTAACCCCATTCAGTACCCGCGGTCACCTCCGTTGGATCGAGCACGCCATCGCCGTTGGCGTCAGCATACGTGAATGAAGGGGCCCAGTATGCCCGTAAGGGGTAGCCGACCGCGGTGCGGATCGAGCTACCGAGGTGTCGCGGTGGTGAATCGCCGAGACTTCGAACGGTGTTCCGGACCGAGCTGTAGCTCAACGCAAGCTCCATAGTGACCGACCGCGTCTGAAGGACACGTCCCTGCGCGGAGATCTCGGTGCCACGTGTGTCCCATGCGGCATCGGTGGCGAGGCGCGACTGTGGAGTCCCGAGCCCTGGGGCCAACGGTATGTCGATGAGCGCGTCGGTCGTGCGTTTTCGAAAGCCCGTCGCGCTGATCGCTATGCGGTCGTTTGCGATTCCGAAGTCGGCTCCCCACTCGATCTCGCGATTCCGTTCGACAATTGGTTCGTCGTCCGGGGACGGAGTCCCAATCGGGACGACAGTGGCGAGACCCTGCAGGATCGCGATCTCGTACGGACGCCGGTCTCCGCTTTCACCATACGCCGCCCGCAGCCGGACGGACGACACCACGGGGTTTCGAGGATAGAACGACTCGGCCGACGCGATCCAGCTGGCGCTCGCGAAGGGGTACGTCGGATCATCGATGTCGACGATGAAATCGTCCAGGTGATCGCGACGCAGCCCGGCTTCGACGAAGCGTCGATCCCGAGACGCGAGCGCCTGTCGCACCGTGATTCCACGAGTCGTTCCGAGGCCGCCGCTCCGCCATCGCCACGAGCCGAGCTCGCAGCCGTTCGGGCCGAGCGAGCACGCGCGCTCCTCGAATCGCCTGGTGTCGCTTGCGTACGTCACGGACACCGTCGTCGCGCTACTGATCGCTTCGGTCCCGAGCGAGGTGGTCACGAACGCAGCGGCCGTGTTGCGCTGCGTTCGGTTCTCGGCTGTCACTCGGCTCGTTGAGGGCTGGAGCACGACGTTCCCGTCAGGCAGCTTTGCGTACCAGGGGTTGTCCTGCTCGTCGGCGACGCGTGAATCCTCGCGGCCGACCATCGCTCCGGCAGCGAGCCACCGCGCGGGTCGCCACACCCCGTCGAGCCCTCCGCCGATCCGTCGGACACGCTGGTCGGTGTCGAAGGCCTGAAACACGGAGCGCGGGAATTCGAGGTACCCACGGAGAAAGGGGTCATCCGCACTCCGCCCGGCGAGGCCGTTTCGGAGTCCCGAGAGAATGAGATTGCCCTCGAACGGGAGTCGCGCGGAGCCGTCGAGGAGCCACGCGCGAGTGTGAATCGCGATCGTGGCGTGCGGTGTGAGCGTGGCCGCGGCGCCTATCGAGTAGCGGCGTTGGTCGTTGTTCCGTAGGACGCCGTCGTCGAACGTGGTGCTGCCGTGGAGGGTGCCAGTCATGACGCGGCCGACCGCGCCCGACACGGATCCGCCAGCGGTCACCAAGCGTCCGAAGCGGAACGGGCTGTCCGCTTCCAGCGGACTCCACGAGCGCGTCGTGGTGTTAGGCGGCGTGCCGGTCGTTCCGTAGTTCGCCGGATACTTGACGGCATTCGCCGAGCCGCCGGCGTCGAGGAAGGCGTGTGCCCGAGTGGAGTCGGAGGTCGCCGCTGTCGCGGAGCGCGTGGTCACGTGGATCACGCCACCGACGGCGTCCGTCCCATATTGCGCCGTCGCGGCCGGACCGCGCAGCACGTGGACGCACGCGACCTGATCGAGGGGAATGTCATCGAGCCGCGACGGGGCCTGGCCGCCGGTGCTCAATCCAATCGAGTGGAGCTCGTCGTCGACACGAATCCCGTCAACGAAGAGCAGTGGGCGTTGCGCGGCATAGATACCGTAGGCGCCGCGGATCACGACGCGCGATCCGGTTCCGCTGATGCCGCTCGACCGCATGACGCTTACGCCCGGAATGCGAGCCGCGAGCGCATCCGACAGAGTGCGGCCTGCCAGCGATGAAACAGCCGCCGAGTCGAGGACCCCGATCGATACGCCGGTCGCGGTCCCCGCCGCTGGTGGTCCGCCGGGTGACAGCGGCGCGGTCCCCGTGCATGCTGCGGAAGGGACCTGTGCCTGCAGTGCGGTGCCAAGAGCCAGCGACGTCACAGTCGTGGTGAGTCGCGACAGTACGATCGATGCGCCCAACGACATACCTGATAAGGTGGGAGAAAGCAGCAGTGGAAGGCTAGTCGAACCAGCAACGTGAGTCGCAGGGGCAACCAAAACAGTACCCAGGCTCCGCCCCGTTTGCGTCCCGACCGTACAAGAAAGGAGGGGCGTCCCGAATCGGGACACCCCTCCGGGCACGATGCAACCAAACGATGCGTTAGGACTCTGACCCCTAACGGAGCTTTTTAGTGCAGCTCCACCACCATCTCGGGTTCGACCGGACGCTCGTACGACTGCCGCAGCGGCACGCCGTGCTGCTCCGCGATCGCCAGCACCTCCTCGGCCATCAGCACCCCGCGCTCCACCAGCGCCCGCGCGATCGAGTCCAGCGCCGCCGCGTGCTCGCGCACGATCGACTCGGCCCGCGACATCTGCTGCGCGATCAACGCCCGCACGGCCTTGTCGATCTCCGACTGCAACTGCGCCGACACCGCACCGTTATGTGCCGACGCATCCGCCGAGACGAGACCGACCTCCTCGCTCATCCCGAACTCCGCGACCATGCGGTGCGCCACGCTCGTGGCCTGCACCAGGTCATTGCCCGCGCCCGACGTCACCCGGTCGGGGCCCAGGAACACCATCTCAGCCGCCCGCCCGCCTAACGCCTTCGCGATCACGCCCTCGAGGTAGCGGCGCGAGTGCAGGTGACGGTCGGTGTCGGGCGCGAAATGCGCGGCACCGAGCGAACGGCCGCGCGGCTCGATGGTCACTTTGTGCAGGCGATCCTCGGGGCACGTCACGATGCCAACCACCGCGTGCCCCGCCTCGTGCAGCGCGATCAGGCGGCGCTCCTCGTCCGACACCACCACGCCGGCGCGCACGCGACCCAGGAGGATCTTGTCACGCGCCTGGTCGAGATGCGCGCGCGTGATCGCCGCGCATTCCTCGTGCACCGCAATGATCGCGGCCTCGTTCAGCAGGTTCGCGAGCTCGGCGCCCGAATAACCGACGGTCAGCGTGGAGAGCTGCTGGAGATCCACGTCCTTGTCCAGCGGACGCTTCGCGGCGTGCACCCTCAGGATCTCGAGACGGTCGGCCGCGGTCGGCATCCCGACCTCGACCACGCGATCGAACCGACCCGGGCGGCGCACCGCGGGGTCGAGCATGTCCTCACGGTTCGTCGCCGCCATCCAGACAATCCCCTCGCTCCCCGCCATCCCGTCCATCTCGACGAGCAATTGGTTCAGCGTGAGGTCCTCTTCGCTCGTCCGGTTCGGCCGGCCACGCTTGCCGCCGATCGAGTCGAACTCGTCGATGAAGATGATGCAGCGGCCGTGCGCCCGCGCCTTCGACGCGAGATCGCGTACGCGCCGAGCGCCGACGCCGACGTACATCTCCCCGAACTCGGAGCCGGACGCGACGATCACCGGTACGCCAGCCTCACCGGCCACGGCCCGCGCGAGCAGCGTCTTGCCGGTCCCCGGCGGGCCGACGAGCAGCACGCCGGCCGGGCAGCGCGCGCCCATCTTCTTGAATCGGGCAGGGCTCTTGAGGAACGAGATGACGTCCTGCAGGTCAGCGCGCGCTTCCTTCGCACCACCGACGTCAGCAAGTGTGAGCTGCCGGTCCTCGGCCACCTTGTCGAACTTCTTGCTGCCGCTCATCGCGCCGGCGCGAAGTCGGGCGACCAGCATCAGCGTCACGCCGATGAGCACGAACGACACGACGAACGAGACGGGGTCCTCGGGGAGTCGCCCCGGCCCCTCGACCTGAACGCGCGCACCGCGCGACGACCAGCGTTCGAGGTCAGCGAGCCCAACCGCGCCCTTCGGGACTTCGGCCGACACAACCTTTGTAGTAACCGAATCGATGCGCCGCGACACGTTGAGCC
>DASURJ010000246.1:0-2526 GCA_036280115.1 Gemmatimonadaceae bacterium | reverse complement strand
GGTCACCGAGAATGCGCACGTCACGGCCGACTGCCTGCACCTGCTCGAACAGGCGCTCGGCGACTTCCGCACCGATGACGATCACGGGCTGGCGCTGCAGCACGTCGATCTCGGTCAGCGCGCGCCCCTCGGCGATGCGGTAGTCCTGCACCACCTGGTAGGCCGGCGTGATGCCGAAGATCGGGACGTCGCCGAGTGTCTTGTCACGCCAGACAACGTCGGCCTGTGGCGTGGGCCATCCCGACTGGATGCTCACGGCTTCGGCGTCGGGAAGGGCAGCGGCGACGGCCTCGGCGTCACGCGTGGTAATGCGCGGGCGGCGCCGGATGCGATCCATCTCGGCGTCGCTCACGGGCGCAAGCTGAAGCGGCGTGCGGCGTACCTGAAACGCGTTCGCCCCGACGACGGCCCCCGCGATGTTCTCGCTGACATACGCGTTCATGCCCTGGATGACCGCCACCACCGCCACGAGAAAGGCGACGGAGACGATGATACCGAGCAGGGTAAAGAAGGAGCGAAGCTTATTCGCCCGGATCTGCCCGAGGGCAACCGCAAGGACGTCCAGGAAGCGCATAGAGAGCCAGTTGCTCGGTCGAACGGCCGTGAAGGATATCGAGCCGTTGCCTTGTGAACAAATTCACAAGGAAACTACGCGCCTACCGTGCGGATGCTACTCGTAGCGCAGTGCTTCGACCGGGTCGAGTCGCGCCGCGCGGGCTGCCGGCATCATCCCGAACAGGATGCCCGTGAAGGCGCTCCCGACGAGCGCCGCCACGACCGCGGGCATTGGCACAGCCGCCGGGATCGGCGACAACTGGTTGATGAGTGCGGCGATGCCCGCGCCGCCGATGAGGCCGATCACGGCCCCAATGGACGTGAGCGTTGCGGCCTCGACCAGGAACTGCCAGAGAATCGTTCCCTTCGTCGCGCCCAGTGCTTTCCGGACACCGATCTCGCGCGTGCGCTCGGTGACCGAGATCATCATGATCGCCACCACGCCGACACCACCCACGAGGAGCGCGACAGCGGACAACGCGAGGCCGACCATGAAGATCGCGCCAAAGATCTTGTCGAACGTCTCCATCATGCGCTCGGACGTGATGAGCGCGAAGTTGTTCGGTTGACTCGGGCGGAGGCCGCGTGCGCCTCGCAGAAGCGCGGTGACGTCGTCCATCACCTGGGCCTGCTGCTGATCGGCGCGCGGCTTGACCATGAAGCTCACGCCACGCTCCCACAGGCCGAGGTGGCGGCGTGCGGTCTCGTAGGGAATGATCGCTCGCGGCTTGTCAGGACCGCGCCCGTCCATGGTCTTGAGGAAGCCGCCTTCGGTGTGGTACACGCCGATGACCGTGAACGGCTGTGACGCGATCTGTATCTGCTTGCCGATGGGATCTCCCTCGGCGAAGAGCTGGGCCTGCAGCGAGTCGTTGATGATGACGACGCGCGCAGCCGCCTTCTCCTCGAGAGCGGTAAAGTTGCGGCCGGGGGAGATGTCGCCCGCGTCGGTCTCGAGCCACTCGGCGCTCAGGGCGTCGTAGCCGACGTCCTGGAGATACCGGTCGTGGTACCGGAACGGACGCGAGTCGCCCCACCGCACGGTGACCGCCTGGACCGACGGGAGGTTGCGAATCGCCGCGGCCTCGGCGAGCGTGAGCGCCGGGTTGCGGCGGTCGGGGCACGTCTCGTCGGTGCCGTCGCACCCGCTCAGATTGATGCCACGACGGCGGACCTGGAACGACGTCGCGCCGAACGCTTCGACGTCGCTCTGGAAGCTCGCGCGCATTCCGTGCACCGCGGCCGCCATCGCGGTCACCACGAACACGCCGACCGCCACACCCATGATGGTGAGGCTCGCGCGCACCTTGTTCGAGCGGATGGCGTCGATCGCGATCCCGATGCCTTCCTTGATGATCGTCAGCCGGTCGAGGAGCCGCATCGTTACTCCTGCCGGAGGGCGGTAATGGGGTCGAGCCGGGCGGCGCGGCTTGCCGGGTACATGCCGGCGACGATGCCGACTCCGGCGCCCACCGCCAGGGCGAGCACGATCGACCAGAGCGCCACACTGGCCGGCAGCGGCGAAACGGCGGAGATGATCTTCGCCAGCCCGATGCCGAGGCCGATCCCGATGGCAGCGCCGACGACGCTCAGCGTCGCGGACTCGACCAGGAATTGCGACAGAATGTCACGGCGCTTGGCGCCTAACGCCTTGCGGATACCGATCTCGCGCGTGCGCTCGGCGACGGCCACGAGCATGATGTTCATGATGACCATGGCGCCGACGACGAGGCCGATCGCGGGCAGCGCCGTCCCGAAGAGAATCAGGCGGCCCTTGAGCTCGTCGAAGAACGAGAGCGCCTCGTCGGCGGTCTCGAGCGCGAAGTTATCGGGACGCGCCGGGGGGAGCTTCCGGAAGCCGCGCATCACCTCGCGCACGCTCTCCATGGCCTCGGTCAGCATTTCGCGCGACGGCGCCTGCACGACCATCGCGTCGATGTCTCCGCGCGGGTTCGTGACGCGCGAGAGCGG
>DASURJ010000245.1:0-9224 GCA_036280115.1 Gemmatimonadaceae bacterium | reverse complement strand
AACGACGAAACGCATCCCTTCCGACCACGCGGTCGGGTTTTCGTAGGTCGCGTGGTCGATCACCGTCGCGGAATCGAAGACCGCGAGATCCGCCGCCATTCCGACGCTCACGAAGCCGCGGTCCACCATGCCAATGATCGTGGCGGGAAGTCCGGTCATCTTCCGCACGGCGTCAGCGAGCGTCAGCGCGCGCGACTCGCGGACGTATCGACCGAGGACGCGCGGGAACGTCCCGTAGAAACGGGGGTGCGCCGCGCGAGCTGCCGCACCGCAGTCGCAGGCAATCGCGGCGTCGGGGTACTGCATGATCTTCACGAGATCGGGTTCGACGCCGAACGTCGCGATCATGCCGGGACTCTCCACCTCCAGGACACGCGCGATGGCTTCTCCGGCCGAAACGCCACCCATCTCGCCCATCAGCTCGGCGACGGTCTTGTTGCGCGACAGGACGCGGATGTTCGCGGCACTGCCCACGCGCGCGACGAGCGCTTCCTCGGTTTCACGAACGATACGCGGGCGCGCCGTCGAGTCCCGTAGCCGCTGCACGAGCGCGTCGCGGCCGCCTTCCAGCGCCCATCCCGGCAGGAACAGCGCGGCGAGCCCCGTCTGCCCGGCGAGATACGGGTAGACGTCGGCCACCGTGTGAACGCCGCGAGCCGTGGCCGCGCGCATGATCGCGAGCGCGCTATCCGCCATCCCCTGGTTCTTGCCCTGGACCTTCATGTGGGTGATGACGGGCATGAGGCCAGCACGCTCGCCGATCTCGATCGTCTCCCGCATGGCGGCGAGCGAGCTGTACGCTGCTTCGGGCGTTAGGCGGTCGTGGTTCGTGAAGTTGGTGCGCCACGCGGCCAGCGGCGCGAGCGCCGCGACGACCTCACTGGTCTTCGCATAATAGGCCGGCTTGTAGTCGAGGCCCGCCGACACGCCCCACGCCCCGGCCTCGAGGGCGCGGTCGAGCAGCGCCGTGACCTGCCGGGTCTCCTCTGCCGTCGGCCGACGATCGCTGGTCCCGACCACGCGCGCCCACGCCGAATTGAACGGCGCATACGCGCCGACGTTCACCGCGAGCCCCGGGGACTCCGCGGCCGCGAGTTGTTGCGTGATGTCGAGCGGCCCGCCTCCATCCGCATTGAGGATCTCGGTCGTAACACCCTGGCGCAGCATGTTCGCCGCCGTCCCCAACGCCGCCGGGGCGGCATGGCTATGAAGGTTGATGAACCCCGGGGCGACGATGAGGCCAGAGACATCGAGGGTGGTCGTCGCGCTGTCGCCCGAGAGATTGCCGATCTTCGCGATCCGCGAGCCGGCGACGCCGATATCCGCGCGGAAGGCTGGTCGTCCGGTGCCGTCCAGGACGGAACCTCCGCGGAGCACCACATCGAATCGAGCGCCGCGCGGAGCCGGACCGACGCCGCCGGGGGTTGGCGGCGCGGCGCACGCCGCGACAATGACGGCGACAACAAGTGGCACTCGGCGCATGAGCTTGGGTGTTCGCGGCACCCTCTAATTGGGTGCACCTACGGTCGTAGTCGCAAGGAGACCCTCCTTCCTCCGCCTGCTGAGGACCCCCGCGGACACGAGCGCCACCACGAGCGCCACCGGTAGCGGCTCCAGAAAGGTTATCCCGATGTTGACGAGCGGATTTCTATACATCTCCGCGAACCTGTCCATGTCCGCCTTCCGTCTGGCGAGCTCTTGGTCGCTTGCGCCTCCCGCACGTGCCTCCTCGAGGACGTGTGCCTGGTACTTCTGCATGAAATCCGGCGCGAGCTTGTAGTAGACAACCTGCCAGGTTGCGACATAACACAGAGACGCCACCACCGCGATCTGCGCTCCAACCGCGAATGCGCGGCCGAACGTCACGCTCCCGCCAGCCACATTGTCGCGGAACGACTTCACGCCGAAGAAGATGAGCAGGAACGCGAGCACCATCGTCGTGTAGCCGATGACCTCGCCGCGGTCGAATCCGATCGCGTCCTGAAACGGGAGCGTGACGAGCATCATCACCGACAGGATGCCGCCGGCGATCAGTCCGAAAGTGAGAACGACTTTTCGCATGGGTCGATCCTCAGGGCGTGAACTGAACGTTGGAAACGTGCGGGTGAACGGCCGTCAGTCTGCCCGCGCCGCCCCATTTGCGCGTCACACGAACGGGTGATTTTACCGCGAACGCCAGAAAATCACCCGTTCAGGGGATGAGCCCCTCCTGCTTGGCCCGCTGCACGGCTTGCGTCCGACGCCGGGCGGAGAGCTTTTCGAACAACCGGGCCGTGTGGGTCTTCACCGTGTTCTCGCTCACGAACAGCCGCTCGGCGATCTCGCGAGTACTCAGACCGGCCGCGATGGCCTCGAGGATCTCCAGCTCGCGCGGGGTGATGCCGAGCTGGCCAAGTCGCGCGTCATTCCGCTGGAAGGGTCCCGGCACTGCTACGGGTACCGGCACGGGAACCTCCACCGGCACGCGCACTTCCCGGGTGACGATCGTCTCGCGAGGTCGCGTGAGCCTGAGGCCGAGCCAGATCCCGAGTCCCGCGAAGATGAGCGCGACGATGCCACCGTAGATCTCGACGGAATGCTCGATGACGAGGTATCGGTACTCGACGAGCTTCAGGGCAGCGATGAGGACGCCGCCGAGGAGGCCGTAGAGGACGACTGTCTTCTTCACGCGGTGTCGACGGTCGGGTGACGCGCGTTCATTTCGGGGCTGGGAATGATGCCGACCGCGCAACGGCCGATCAACGTTGCGACTCGACTGACGACAGACCATGTTCGCCGCCATGAGACTCTTCGTCCTCGCTCCCGCTCTCGCTCTCGTGGCGTGCACACGCCCCTCCTCGGCGCCCGCACCGGCGTACCCTGACTCGTACGAGCTCGTGATCGCCGGTGGCAAGATCGTCGATGGCACCGGCAATCCGTGGTTCTACGGCGATGTCGGTATCGTCGGCGACCGCATCGCGCGCATCGCCCCAGCCGGAATGCTGGCCCGCGTGCCGGCTCGGCGACGCATCGACGCCCGCGGCCTCGTCGTCGCCCCCGGCGCGATCGACATCCAGGCGCACTCGGAGGAGCAGCTCCTCGCCGGCGACAGTCGCGTCGTCAGCATGATCACGCAGGGTGTCACCACGGCGATCATGGGTGAGGGTGACACGCCTGGCCAGGTCTCGGCCACGATGCTCGCCGAATATCTCGGGTCGGGCGGCGACACATCGCTCGCCCCGCTGCTGCGCACCTTCGTGGGGCCGAACGGGTTCGGCGAGTGGCTGCGCGCCATGGAGCGCCACACCGCCTCGGTCAACATCGGGTCATTCCTCGGCGCCGGCGGCGTCAGGCAGTACGCGAAGAACATGGCGGAGGGCGCGCCGACGCCAGCCGAACTGGACACGATGCGCGTCGTCGTCAGGCAGGCCATGCGGGACGGTGCATTCGGCATCGGCAGCGCGCTGATCTATCCACCCGGCAACTACGCCTCCACCGAAGAGCTCATCGAGCTCGCAAAGGCCATGGCGCCGTACGGCGGCGTCTACATCACGCACATGCGCTCGGAGGGCGATCGGCTCGTCGAGGCGGTGGACGAAGCGCTGCGCATTGGCCGCGACGGCGGCGTCCCGGTCGAGATCTATCACCTCAAGGCGGCGGGGGTGAAGAACTGGCCGAAGATGAAAACAGTCATCGCGAAGCTCGACTCCGCGCGTGCCGCAGGCCAGGACGTCACGGTCGACCAGTACCCGTACACGGCGGGGTCGAACAACCTGTCGTCGTGCATTCCCCCGTGGGCGCATGCCGACGGCAAGCTGCTGGACCGGTTGCGCGACGGGACGACCCGTGCGCGGATCAAGGCGGAGATGACGGACGAGAACGCGAACTTCGAGAGCCTCTGCCTTGGCGCCACCCCGCAAGGGGTTCAGGTGCTCGGGTTCACAGTGGACTCGCTGAAGAAGTACGAGGGCAAGCGTCTGCCGGAGATCGCGGCGGCGTGGAACAAGGACTGGGCCGATGCCCTGATGGACCTCACGCTCGCCGAGCGCAATCGGCTGGGCCAGGTGATCTTCATCGCGTCCGATTCCAACATCGCGACGCAGGTCAAGCTGCCGTACATGAAGTTCGGCACGGACGCCGCGGGTTACGACCCCGACAGCATCAGTCTCGCCGTGCATCCCCGCTCATACGGCACCTACCCGCGGATCCTCGGCCGCTACGTCCGCGAGTACAAGTGGCTCACGCTCGAGGACGCGGTCCGCAAGATGAGTGGTGCGACTGCGGCGCGGCTCTCCATCCGCGACCGCGGTGAGCTCAAGGAGGGATGGTACGCCGACATCATGGTCTTCGATCCCAACACGATCATCGATCGTGCGACGTACGAGCGGCCCCATCAGCTCTCGGAGGGCGTGATCCACGTGCTGGTGAACGGCGTGCCCGTGGTGACGGACGGTAAGGTCACCGGCGCGAAACCGGGGCGCATAGTTCGAGGGCCCGCATACGGACTGCCGTAGCAAGTCGAACCTGGTCTCGGTGAGCTTTTATCGCCGCCTACCGCTTCCGTTTGATGGAGGAAGGAAACTCTGGGTGATAGCAGACCCCACTCAGGTCGGTCACCCGCTCCTCGAAATACGTTCGGGCATCGGCTATCGCTTGATTGTAGATCGTGGGGCCAAGCTCGGTGAGAACGAAGTCGAAGAGGAGCCCGGCTTTCAGGTCACCGATCTCCTCGTCCATGTTCTCCGCGAAGTATTCGCGGAGTGCGGCCACGGCGTGCTTCCGGGCGTCTTCGGATACCAGAATCGAAGGCTTTTCACGCATGAGGAAGTGCGGGAAGGGCAGGTGGTTGCGACAATCGAGCAGGCGAACGCAACAGGCAACGAGACACGAGTTACCTCGGGCGGTCGAGCGGAATGAAGTGGCCTGCGTCGATCTCGCCGTCCTTCACACGATACAGCGTCACTCCCGAGACCGACTCGAGCCCCGCCCCGCGCGAGTTCCCGACGACGGCCGAGACCTGATTGAAGCGTGTCTTCACGCCGGCGATCTCGTACTCGATGCGTTCCGTCGCGTGCATGTGCCCACCGAGTGCCAGGACGTGCCGTCGCTTCCGTAGGATCGCGAGTACGTCGCCCGCGTTGGACACGCTGTGCCGGAACATCGTCTTCCCGTTCACGGTGATCAGGGATGGTGCGGGTGGCCGATCGCTGTACCCGTTCAGCCCCTCGACCGTCGTGAAGAACGGGATGTGGTCGAACGTGACGACAGGCGTCGCGGCTGGCAGTCGCGCGAGATCACGCTCCAGCCATGCGAGTTGCACGCTGTCCACGTGGCCGTAGTACTGCTTGTCGGCGATGTCCACGGTGTTCAATCCCACGAAGTGAACGCCGCCACGCGTGAACGAGTAGTAGTCAGGTCCCAGGTAGTGACGGTACATCGTACGCCCATAGAGCGGATGCGTGATCGGCACACGCGAGGTGTCACGTTCGATGCCGAAGATCTCGTGATTCCCCGGGACGGTGAACACCGGCGTCCGAAACGCACTCCGCTCCTTCATGAACAGCTCGTAATAGCCCACGGCTTCGGCTTCTCTCACGCGGAGCGCATCGCGTACGAGGTCGCCGGTAATGAGCACGAACGCCGGGGCGATGGAATCGACGAGGCTGCGAAGGCTTTGCGTGCGTGCCAGCGACGCGAGCGAGATATGCGTGTCCGACGCGTGGATGAACGTCAACTCGGCGCCCGCGGATTCACGCTCCAGGGCGAACGAGAGCGGCTGCGCGGCAGCCGCGCGCCAGAACGGGCCGACGGTGCGATATCCATCCGGTGTGGAGACGAACACGACGCGGGTGCCCGCGTCGGCCAGGCGAAACGCACCGCTCGCATCGGTTGTGACGACAGCGTCCTGATTCGAGACGGCGACGCCCGCGATACCTGGTTCGCCCGCGTCGCGGACGCCGTTCCGGTTCGCGTCGTCGAACACGATGCCCGAGACTTCGGCGGTTTGGGGACGGAAGATGCCTAACGCTGCCGCCAGTATGATGCTCAGGATGGTTGGCTGCATGATGCCCGGTGCCGTCGCTGTCGAGATATGGAGTTGGGGTGCCACGGTCGTTTCACCGACGTACGCGAGGCGTTCGAACCGCCCGGCTCGCCATAACTTATCACCCGTGCCGACGTGAATGGCCAGCCGAAGCGCGGAGCAGCGGGCCCGGTGGCACTGGCGTTGCCCACAAGCTTTGCCCTGTCATGCTGCCAATGCGACATCACCAGTGCTGGTCGACCGGCGACGCCCTGCGCGTCATGCGGGCTCGGGGCGTCATCGCGGCCGCGGCCCTCGCGGCATGCTCGAGCACGGGACCCGATGAGGACACTGATACCGGTGCCCTCGAAGCTATAACGCCGGTCTCGCAGTGCGCGGCTGAATCGGTCGACGTGAGTGCGATTCGCGAGGCGCGCAACGTCACGTACGCGACGCGTGCGGGTCAGCCACTCCAGTTCGATATTTCGTGGTCCGAAGGACGCTCGCCTGCCCCCCTCGTCCTCCTCCTGCATGGCGGGGGATGGGCCACCGGAACCCGCACGCACCTCGCCGCGGAGGTCCGTGCGTTCGCGCGGCTCGGCTACACAGCCGCGACCGTGCAGTATCGTCTCACCCAGGGCGGCCGGAACGAGTTCCCCGCCGCCATTATCGATGTGCGATGTGCCCTGCGCGAGCTGCGACGCCGCGCGACGGAGTACAACATCGCGCCCGAACGCGTGGTCGCCATGGGCTATTCCGCCGGCGGACATCTGGCATCGCTGCTCGGTACCGGTGCCGACGTCCCCGGCCTCGATGGCCTTTGTGGCGATACACCAGCCGGTGTCGGCAGTGACGACGTCAGCGTTCAGGCCGTAGTATCGTACGCCGGTCCGCAGGACCTGCGTGTCAGCGGGCCGTACACGGCGGAACAGGCCGCACTCGTGACAAACTTCCTCGGCGTCTTCCCCGGGGACGACCCGGTGACGGCCACGCTCGCGTCGCCGATCGCGCATGTCAGCGCGGGCGATCCGCCATTCCTGATGATCCACGGCACCGATGACGACCTCGTACCGGTGGATCAATCCCGGCGCATGGCGGCCGCGCTTCGACAGGTTCTCGCCCCGGCCTCAGTGATCGAGCTACGCGGCGTCGGCCACGGCTTCGTCGGCCTGTCGTCGAGCGACGTCGGCCTGGTGCGGTGCACCGTCAATGCGTTCCTCACCCGCTGGCTCGGCCAGCCGATTGGCTGACGTTTCGCTGCCGACCTCGAGCGCCCGCGTCCCGTGGTCGTATGGATGACGGGCGGCATCCATCCAGCCAGGGAACTACACTTGGGAGCGCCGGATCAGTCTCGAGGGCCGGCGCGCCGCCGACCCTGTGCTCACGAAGACAACAACAAAAGGAAGATGAAGGCAGATCTCGAGCTTGGGCTCGACACCTTCGGCGACGTCACTCGTGACGCCGACGGCCGACCACTCTCGCAGGCGCAGGTCATTCGTCATGTCATCGATGAGGCGGTGCTCGCCGACGAGGTGGGCATCGATTTCATAGGCGTGGGTGAGCATCACCGGGCGGACTTTTCGATCTCGGCGCCCGAGGTTCTGCTCGCCGCCATCGCCGGTCGCACGAACCGCATCCGTCTCGGGTCCGCGGTCACCGTGCTGAGCTCCGACGACCCCGTACGCGTCTTCCAGCGATTCTCGACACTCGACGCCGCGTCGAACGGACGCGCCGAAGTCATTCTCGGACGAGGCTCCTTCATCGAGTCGTTTCCGCTCTTCGGCTATCCGCTGGACCAGTACGAGACGCTGTTCGAGGAGAAGCTCGAGCTGTTCGCCGCAATCCTGGAAGCGAACCGCACGGGTGAGCCGGTGACGTGGCGTGGCACGACGCGCGCGCCGCTCGAGGGGCTTCGCGTCTATCCGCCCACCGAGAGCGGTCACCTCATGACGTGGATCGGCGTCGGCGGCAGCCCCGAGTCGGTGGTCCGCGCGGCACGCTACGGGATGCCGCTCATGCTCGCGATCATCGGCGGCAGCCCACTGCGCTTCGCGCCGTACATCGACCTCTACTACCGCGCCCTCGCGGAGCGCGGCCTCGACCCGCTTCCCGTCGGGGTGCACTCGCCCGGCCACGTTGCCGAAACGGACGAGCAGGCGCGCGAAGAGCTGTGGCCGTCGTGGCGCGAGATGCGCAACAGCATTGGCGCGGAGCGCGGTTGGGGCCCGACGAGCCGAGCGGAATATGACCGCGAGATCGAGGCCGGATCGCTGTACGTCGGCTCCCCCGAGACCGTCGCCCGCCGGATCGCCGCAACGGCAGCCACACTCGGCCTAACGCGGTTCGACATGAAGTACAGCTCGGGGCCCATCGCGCACGAGAAGCTGATGCGGAGCATCGACCTCTACGGGCGCGAAGTCATCCCGCGCGTGCGCGAGCTGCTCGGCTCGGCAGAAACCGAGTCGGGAAGCGTCGCCCAGGCGTTGTAGAAACGCGGGTCGGCGCCGAGGCCCGTTGCGCCGGCCAGGTACGCCATCCAGTATCAGCATCCCTTGTGATGCCATCCTCATGGAGGGCGTATGAAGACGGTACCCGCAGTTCTCGTTGCGCTGGTCCTGCCGGTGGGCCTTGCCGCTCAGCAGCCCTCGGGCGGCTCCACGGCGAATCCAATCACGTCGGCGTTTCGCGGCCGGATCATGACGTTCCACCGCAATCTCGCCCAGGCGTTCGATTCGATTCCCGCGGACAAGTTCAGCTTCAAGCCGACGCCGGCGCAGCAGACGATCGGATTCGTCGCCCAGCATCTGGTAAACGACAATTACTTCTTCTGCAACAATTTCGGGGCGATGAAGGGAACGCGGTCGGCCAGGGACACGACGACGGCCGATTCGGTGAAGGCGACGTGGCCGAAGGACACGCTCGTCACTCAGCTCAAGGCATCGTTCAAGTTCTGCCAGGACGCGCTCGCGCAGCTCGACGACGCGAAGCTCGCCGAGCAGATCACCATGACGTTTGGCGGGCAGTCGCGGAACGCGGCGCGAGCGACCATGGTGCTTGGCCACGCGCTCGATCTGGCGGATCATTACAGCCAGATCGCGAACTACATGCGCCTCAACAACATGTTGCCGCCGACGGCGCTTCCTCGCCCGCGCCCGAGCGGAAACGAATAGATGCGGTAGGGGTCAGAGTCCTCACGCATCGTTCTGTTGCTCCGCAACAGAAC
>DASURJ010000244.1:0-2474 GCA_036280115.1 Gemmatimonadaceae bacterium | reverse complement strand
CCCCAGCGTCCGTTGTTGCTGAGCCCGAGCGAGAAGTCGGGGTTGGCGTTGCCGATGATGCTCTCGTCGTCGCCCGTCGGGTCGCGCGTCTCGCCGTTCACGCAGTCCGGATCGGTACGGTTGCAGCGGAACATCTGGCGGCCGTTGACCACTCGGGTGAACGTCGGCCCCCAGAATGTCCCGAGTGGCTCACCGACCATGATGCGCTGGGCAAAACGGCCCGACTGGCCCTGTCCGTTCACGGCTCCGGTGATGATGAACTGCCGGTCACCGCCGAGGCTGAGCACCTCGTTGCGCTCCACGGAGCCGACCAGCTCGAGATTGAGCGAGCGGTCGCTGCGGTCGAGCAGCGGCGTGTTCAGCGTGATCTCGACGCCGCGATTGCGGATGCTCCCCACGTTCTCCAGGCGGGTGCTCACGACTGCCGGCTGCGGCACCGCGACGTCGAGCAGCAGGTCCTTGGTGGTCTTCTGGTAGTAGTCGATGACGCCGGTGAAGCGGTCGGCCATGAAGCCGTAGTCGAGACCGACGTTGACCTGCTCGGAGGTCTCCCACTTCAGGTTCGGATTGGCCACCTGGGACGCGACGAGACCGGTCGCGATGGTGCTGCCGAACGGATACCGCGCGCCGCTGTTGGACCGCAGCAGAAGCTGCGTGGCGTACGGGCGCACCGCCTGGTTGCCCTGAAGTCCCCAGCCCGCGCGAATGGCGAGGGTGGAGATCGAGAGGGGCCGGCTGGCCATGAAGTCTTCCTCGCTGATGCGCCAGGACGCGGACACCGCCGGGAACACCGACCACTGGTTCCCTTCGGCCAGCCGCGACGAGCCGTCGTACCGGATTACGCCGGTGAGGAAATACCGGTCCCTGAAGCCGTAGTTCGCGCGCGAGAAGAACGAAGCCAGCTGGCTCTCCTCCACGTACGAGAGCGGCGCCGGCGAGTTGGCCTGCGTGCCGGCGGCCAGGTTGTTCCAGAGGAACACGTCGGTGATGAAGCCCTGCATGATGGCTTCGAACCCGCTGTTGTCGAACTCCGAGTACTCGTAGCCGCCGAGGAGCTCGACGTCATGGTCGACGCCGAACGTCGGCGCCCACGTCAGCGTCTGCTGGAAGTTGACGTTCTGCAGCGTGCGCTGCGCCTGCCGCGCCAGGCCGCTGAACTGAGCGCCCACGGCGTTGGCCCGGGGGAAGTACGTGCGGCGCACGGCGTCCGTGTAGTCGATGCCGAGCGTCGTGCGGGACGTGAGCGTCGGCAGCAGGCTCACGGCCGCGTTCAGGTTGCCGAGAATGCGATTCTCGGGCGCCTCGTCCTGGATCTGCTCGGCCATCGCGACCGGATTGCGTACGCTCTGGGCGCCCGGTCCGATCTCGAAGTAGGTGCCCGTGGCTGGATCGATCACGGGCCGCGTCGGATTCATGATCGCGACGTTGGTGAAGACGCCGCCCTCGAATCCGCCGCCGTTCTCGAAGGCGAGATAGTCGTTGAAGACCCGGGAAGCGGTGAGGTTCAGGCCGAGCTGCAGTTTGCCGGAGAATGCCTCATGCTGGGCGTTGAGCCGGCCCTGGTAGCGTTGCAGGCCGTTGGCGATCACGACGCCCTTCTGGTCGAAGTAATTGAGGGACGCGCGGTACTGCGTGGACGCAGACCCGCCGAAGAAGGACAGGTTGTGGTTGGTCGCGACGCCCGTCCGCAGGACGGCGTCTTCCCAGTCCGTGTTGAACGTGCCCTGGTTGTCCAGCCGGCTCTGCCAGGTTGCGCGCTCCGGCGACCCGGTGGGGTACGCATCGCGCTGAGACTGGATGAAGGCGCGGTACTGGTCGCCCGTGAGATAGTCGAGCTGACGCGCGGCCGTGGCGCCGGCGACGTATACGTCGTACTCCATCTGCGACGTGCCGCCTCGCGCGCCCCGCTTGGTCTCGATCAGGATCACGCCGTTGGCGCCGCGGCTGCCGTAGATGGCGGTCGCGGACGCGTCCTTCAGCACCGTGATCGACTCGATGTCGTTCGGGTTGATCGTGTTCAGCGGGCTGCGATTGAGCGCCGCGTCGATGCCGCCCACCGAGGGTGCGCGCGCCACGACGTCGGCGTCCTGGAGCGGCACGCCGTCCACCACGTACAGCGGAGCATTGCTGGCGCTGATGGACGTGCCACCGCGGACGCGGATCTGCGCGCCCGAGCCGGGCTCGCCGTTGTTCGTCGTCATCTGCACGCCGGCGACGCGGCCCTGGAGCATCTGGTTGGCGTTCGCGATCACGCCCACGTTGGCCGCTTCGGCGTCGATGGTCGACACCGAGCCGGAAATCGCTTCACGGCGCTGCGTGCCGTATCCCGTCACGACGATCTCGCCGAGCGCCGCCGCCTGCGGCGCCAGCCGGAACTCGACGCTCGCGGCCCCGCCCGACGACACGGAGACCTGCTGCACGACCTCCGCGTAGCCGATGCGTCTCACGCGGACGCGCTGATTCCCCGCTGGAAC
>DASURJ010000243.1:0-2469 GCA_036280115.1 Gemmatimonadaceae bacterium | reverse complement strand
CGTCATGGGCGCCGGCGTGACCGCATTCGCCGCCCTCGTGCTCGTGGAGGCAGCGCTGATCGCGGTTGCCCTGGTCGGCACGTATGCTGTCTCCACCGGCGCTATCGCCGAGTGGCGGGTGCGCACTCGTGAGGCGGTCCGACTACTCTCCGAGGGGTGGCCGCTCCTGCTCTCCGGGATGGCGATCATGTTCTACATGCGTATCGACGTGCTGATGCTCGAGGCGATGGTGGGGCTGGAAGCGGTCGGCATCTACGGCGGAGCGACGCGGATCTCCGAGGCGTGGTACTTCGTCCCGACCGCGGTCGCGGCGGCGGCCGCGCCGGCGATCACGGCGGCGCACGGGCGCGACCCCGCTGGCTACCTGGCGGGGGTTCGTCGGCTGCTGGGCATCCTCGCCGCGGTGGCGCTCGCCGCCGCGCTCGGGCTCTCGCTGCTCAGCGTGCCGATCGTCGGCCTATTGCTCGGACGGGAGTACGCGGCGAGCGCGCCAGTACTGACGGTGCACGCGTGGGCCGGAGTGTTTGTCGCGCTGGGCGTGGGCCAGGGTGTCTGGAACGTGTGCGAGGGGCTCACGCGGCTCGCGCTCGTGCGCACGCTCGGGGGCGCCGCGATGAACATCGTGCTCAACTTCATCCTGATCCCCCGCTTCGGCACGCTTGGCGCAGCATTCGCAACGGTGGTGTCGTACGCCGTGTCCGCCTACATCCTGAACGCCTTCGACGGCCGCACCCGCGGGATCTTTCGCATGCAGACCGAGGCGATGTTGCTCCGTGGCCTCCTCGCGCCGCGCGCCCGCTAACGTGAGCATCCGCGCGCTCGGCGAACGACTCGCGGGGCTCGTGCGCGATCCGTACGCGGTTCGCTCGTACGCCCAGGAGGGCGAGGACCTCGTGTTGCGTCGCATCTTCGAGCATCGGCCGAGCGGGTTCTACGTAGACGTCGGCGCGCATCACCCGCGGCGATTCTCGAACACGTACCTCTTCTATCTGGCCGGTTGGCGAGGAATCAACGTCGAGCCGAATCCCGATCTCGCACCGCTGTTCGGGCGAGAGCGTCCGCGCGACATCACACTCGAGCTCGGGGTGTCGGATGTCCCGGGTGTGCTCACCTACTACCGATTCAACGACGCCGCGCTCAACACGTTCGACCCCGAGCTCGCCCGCGAGCGCGACGGACTGCGCGACTATCGGATCGTGGGCACCGCCGAGGTGCGCGTCGAACGGCTCGATGACATTCTCGCGCGGCACCTCCCCGCCGGGACGCGCATCGACTTCCTGTCGGTGGACGTCGAGGGTCACGACGTCCAGGTACTGCGGTCGAACGACTGGGAGCGGTTCCGCCCGGAAGTCGTGCTCGCCGAGGCGCTCGGCGCGAGCCTTGGGGGTGCGACGTCGTCGCCCGTTCACGAGGTGATGGCGCGCCAGGGCTACGAGCTGTTCGGCAAAACGGTCCATACGCTCTTCTTCCGCGATGCCGCGACCGAGCGCGTCTGAGCCGATCCGCCCGATGTCGGGGGCTCTCGAGACGCCGGTCGCCTTCCTCCTGTTCAATCGCCCCGATACCACGGCGCGCGTCTTCGCGGAGATCGCGCGCGCGCGGCCGCGCACGCTGCTCGTCGTCGCGGATGGACCGCGCCCCGACCGCCCCGGCGAGGCCGAGCGGTGCGCGGCCGTGCGCACGATCGTCGAGCGCGTGGACTGGCCGTGCGACGTGCGCACGAACTACAGCGATCGCAACCTGGGTTGCCGAGCGCGCGTGTCGTCAGGGCTCGATTGGGTCTTCGAGGAAGTGGAGGAAGCGATCGTCCTCGAGGACGACTGCGTACCGCATCCGACCTTCTTTCGTTACTGCGAGACGCTCCTCGAGCGGTATCGCGGCGACCAGCGCGTGACGTGCATCAGTGGTGCCGACTTCCAGCGCCGGGATGGCGCGTGCGCGTGGAGCTACTACTACTCGCGGTTCGTACACGTGTGGGGGTGGGCGACGTGGCGTCGCGCGTGGCGCCACTACGACGTGGCCATGAGTGGCTGGCCGGCGGCGCGGGACGCGGGGCTGCTGGAGTCGGTGTGGGGCGAGGATCGCCGCGCGGTCGCGTACTGGCGTGCGATCTTCGACGCCGTTCACGCCGGGCGCGTGGATACGTGGGATTATCAGTGGGTGTACACCTGCTGGCAGCAAGGGGGCCTAACGGTGCTGCCGTGCGGGAACCTGGTTTCGAATATCGGGTTCGGGGCGGAGGCGACGCATACGACTGGCGCGAGCCCGCTTGCCGAGCTTCCGGTTCGGGAAATGATCTTCCCGCTCCGCGCGCCTCCGTACATGCGGGCGGACCCGTTCGCGGATCACTTCACACAGCATCGCATTGTCTCGGCTGATGGGGTTGGTACGCGGCTCCAGCGTTGGGTTCGTCGCGCGATGCGCGGCAGTGAATGACTGTGTGGGTCGGATGGGCTTGGTGGCGCGGGG
>DASURJ010000242.1:0-7249 GCA_036280115.1 Gemmatimonadaceae bacterium | reverse complement strand
GTCGATGCGGTCCTTGAGCGCCTTCGCCTGGTCGAGATGCGCCTGCACCTTCGGCTTCGCCTCGGCGATCGCGGCCTTGAGCTCCGCGTTCGTCGTGCGGCTATCGAGGTCGTTCAGGAGGTCGAGCGTCTCCTGGTGCATGTCAACCTGCTCTTCCATGAACTCGACGTCGAAGTCCTTGCCGACGGCCTTCGCGTTCAGGTCGTTGATGTCCTTCTGGTTCTCTTCCTTGAGGTCGTTCGCCTTGTCGTGCGTCGCGGCCGTTACGCCGAGCCGGCTGGCAAGGCTGTTCACGTTCTCGAGCATCGTGCCGTGGTCCTTCACCATCAGCTGAG
This sequence comes from Gemmatimonadaceae bacterium, assembly GCA_036280115.1. Classification (GTDB taxonomy): domain Bacteria; phylum Gemmatimonadota; class Gemmatimonadetes; order Gemmatimonadales; family Gemmatimonadaceae; genus JAJKIV01. Next base: position 6,914 of record DASURJ010000242.1, on the reverse strand, counting down.
CGAACTCCTTCACGCCCGGATCGGTCGCCTTCTCGGCTGCGATCTGGCTGTAGTCGATCTCGCCCTGGTTGGCGACCGTGAGCACGTCGACGACGTTCGCGTCGGTCCACGCGGCATCAACTGTCGGGGTCGTCGCCGTCGCCGGGGGCGTCGTTGCCATGGTATCGACAGTGTCGTCCGCGGCGGGTGCGCACGCGACGAGGACACCAAAGCCGCCGATGGCGAGCAGGCTGGTGAGTCGCGTTGTGTTGAGCTTCTGCATCTAGAGCCTCCGTCCCAAGTGTTGGCCAACGAAACCCAATCGTAGGGCAAGACTCGTGCACCGGACACTCAGCAATACCGCGAATTGATTGTCAGGCTAGGCGAGCTCTGCAGGTCATTCCGAGCGAAGGCGCGAAGCGCCGCAGGCGCCCGGAATGACCGCGGGCTACTCACCGCGCTTGTGTCGAAGGTGTGCCCGCACGCTCCGCATCAGGCTCCGGATACGCGCCCGCTCCGCCGACGCCGCCCGCTCGTCCTGTTTGAGCGCCATGTATGCGAGTTCGCGCTCGAGCTTTCGCCAATGCTCGAGTCGATCCGCCGCGAGCTCGCCGCCGAGTATCGCGTCCGCCACCGCACACCCCGGCTCGCCGTTGTGCCCGCAATCGCGGAACCGACAGCGCTCTGCCAGCTCGTCGATATCCGCGAACGCCGCGTCGAGCCCGGAGTCGGCGCTCCAGAGCTGCAGCTCGCGCATACCCGGCGTGTCGATCAACAGCGCGCCGTTCGCGAGTGTCACGAGCTCGCGGTGCGTCGTCGTGTGACGGCCGCGCCCGTCGCCCCGCACGTCTGCCGTGCGCAGGTGCGCCTCGCCGAGAAGCCGGTTCACGAGCGTGGACTTGCCTACGCCCGATGAGCCGAGCAGCACGGCTGTTCGACCCGGGACCAGATACTCGGCGAGGTGGTCGATTCCCTCTCCGGTTGATGCCGAGACGGCGATGACGTCGGGCGCGTGCACCGACGCGCGCACCCGGGCGATGGCGCCGGGCACGTCGTCGGAAAGGTCGGCTTTCGTCAGGACGATCACCGGCGTCGCGCCGCTCTCCCACCCGAGCGTGAGATAGCGGTCGAGGCGGTGGAGGTTGAGATCGTCCGGAAGTGCCGTCGCAATGAGGGCGACGTCGACGTTTGCCGCGACGACCTGTCCTTCGACCGTGTACACGGCGCGACGGACGAACGCGCTCCGCCTTGGCGCAACGAGATGGATCGTCGTGGTGCCATCGACGTTTGCGGCTGCGATTGCCACCCAATCTCCAACGGCGGGCAGGTCCTCGCGTGAGGCGGCGGCGTGGCGAAGCCGTCCGGCCAGGACGGCCGAACGCTCACCGTGCTCGTCGGCCACGATGTAGCGTCCGCGGTGCTCGGCGACGACGCGCGCCGGTGACCACGTCGATGCCGAACCGGAACCCGAGGCCTGTACGGCGGCCGCGAACGCGTCCGCGCACTGCGCGTCCCAGCCTAACGAGGCGAGACGCGATGGATCTTCGATTGTCACTGGAGGAGCTCCGTCTGACCGGCGCGCGCGATCGAGTCCGCGGCGCCACAATGGGCACGAGGCCAGTCGCGCGTGGCGACCGGCGTGAACGAACACGCCCTATTCGCGGCTCGGCGCGCCCTGGGAGCGGAAGGAACGACCTGGTGGTGCGGTGGTGCCTACTGCGGAACTACGGGTCGAACGGTCCGTCGTCAGGACGCGAGAGCCGCGGCGAGAGTGACAACGACGGCGGTAACCATCAGGCGCCTCTGGTGGAGTGGACTGTCACGCGGCGGGCGCCGCGCGCACATCGAACAAAAATGGGCTCCGAGCTGCCAGTCAAGCCGGCCGGCGGGATGTCCCTCCGAGCGCCATCGCGCTACGTTCGTTTCGCGACTCCGAGCGTGATCGCGCCCCCGACGCATCGCGACCGGTCCGAGCGGGCAAGAGGCAGGAGGGGGATGGACCGGATGGACAGGATGACGAGGATGTTTTGTGCGGCGGCCACGTTGGTCTCTCAAGCGGCCTGAAAGGACAGGAGGAACGGCCGCCCGGGACGCCACCGTCTCTGAAAGCCGTTCCCCCTAATCCATTCAGGCCGCTTGCGCGAACGACTGTGCCGCCGTGTTGGACATCGTCGCCATCCTGTCCATCCTGTCCATCCCCCTCCTGCCGTTTCCGAAGCAGGACCGGTCGCGATGCGTACAGGGCGCCATGATGCTCGGAGAGCCTGTCGGGCAGTAGTCCAGCGTGCCTCATCCAAGGCAAGTGCGATTGGCTAACGGCTCGGCGCTCGGAAGGCGCGCACCGCCGTCGCGAGCTCCCAGCCCGACAGAAGCGCCACCGCCGCGAGCGCCACGCGGCTCGCTTCATTGAAGAAAAGCACCCCGACGAACCCACCCGCCGCGGCCGCCCACGCGAGCCACGCGAGCCAGCGCGGACGCGTCGGGTCCTGCCACTCCGCCCATCCGAGGACGACGGCGCCGAGGGCGACGAGGAAATTGCCGAACCGCGCCGCCACGAGCCCGATCGGGTGCGTCGCGTCGAACACCGTCGCCAGCTCCGACCGCCCTGCCGCGAACTGCTCGGCCATCAGCGTCCCCGCACCAGCCATGTAGCCGATGTTGAGCGCGTTGATCGCGAGGCCGAGGGCGATGAGCGCGAGCGCAATGAGGAGCGGCGCATTCAGGGCCCGCGTACCCGAGGGCGTATCGTCCGCTGGACGATCGATTACGAGCCGCACCCAGATCCCCGCAATGAGGAGCCCCGACCCCGCGAGCATCAGGAGGTGCATCGTGCGCCAGTGCGTCGTCTCCGCGATCATGCGAAGCTGGTCCTCGGCGGGCCCGGCGAGCACCGGGTGCACGACGGCGCCGTAGCCGAGGAGGATCATTCCGAGCAATAAGGCACTCGCGAGCGCGCGGGCGACTGTCGTCACTAGATTCCTCGCGTGAGCGGTCCCAACACCTCCACGCCCTCAACGTACACGGCTCCGCGCACACGAGGGAGCGGCGCCGGCGCCATGGCCGGACGCGTGTGTGTCGTCACTGGCGCAACTCGAGGGATCGGCCTGGCGACGGCCCGCGGTCTCGCCGGGTTGGGCGCCGAAGTGGTTCTCGTCGGACGCGACCAGCAGCTTCTCGACGACGCAATCGCGGAGATCAACCGCACATCGGGGAGCGAGCGTGTCGCATCGCTGCGCATGGACCTCGCGTCCATGCGGTCCATTCGACAGGGCGCGTCGGAGCTGACGCGGCGCTGGCCGGCAATCCACGTGCTCGTGAACAACGCCGGCGTGAACGCGAAGCGCCGCGCGGTCACGGTCGACGGCCGAGAGCTGACGCTGGCCGTGAACCACCTCGCGCCGTTCCTGCTTACGAGCCTGATCGCTCCGGCGCTTGTGCGGGGTGCGCCGTCGCGGGTGGTGAGTGTGACGTCGATATTCGCCCACTTCGGGCGTCTGGACCTCGACGATCTCGAGCTCGCGCGCCGCCGCTACGATGCGACGCATGCCTACAACCGCTCCAAGCTCGCGAACGTCATGTTCACGCTCGAGCTCGCGGAGCGCCTCCGCAACACGGGCGTCACGGCAAACTGCGTGTCCCCCGGACTCGTGCTCACGGACCTCATGCGCGAGCACTGGTGGATGACGGCGCCAGCGCTGCGAAGCGTGTGGCAGCGGGTGCTGCTCACACCGGAGGACGCCGCACAGCGGGTCCTCTACGTCGCGACGTCGCCGACGCTCGCCGGAGTGACCGGAAAGCTCTTCGCCCGATCCGCGACACCGGCGCGCATCCCGCGCGACGCGCAGGCCGCTGACGCCCGAAGACGGCTCTGGGAGCTGAGCGCGCTCCTGACGTCGGCTCCCGGGCTGCCTGCCCGGACTCATCCGCGTTAGGTATGACGTCTCCGGCCGCCCGGGCTCGCTCCACGTCGTTGGCGGAGCTTGCACGGTTGTTCCTCAAGCTCGGCGTGATCGGCTTCGGGGGGCCCGCGGCCCACATCGCACTCATGGAAGACGAGGTGGTGCAGCGGCGGCGGTGGCTCACGCGCGACGAGTTCCTGGACTACGTCGGCGCCACGAACCTCCTTCCCGGACCGAACTCCACCGAGCTCGCGATCCAGGTCGGGCGCGATCGGGCCGGGTGGCCTGGCGTCGTCGTCGCCGGCGCGTGCTTCATCCTTCCCGCGGCGGTCATGGTCACACTCCTGGCGTGGGGGTATAGCAGGTTTGGCCAGCTACCCGACGTCACCGCCACGCTCGCGGGCGTGAAGGCGGTCGTGATCGTGATCGTGCTGCAGGCGCTATGGCGGCTCGCGCGAACGGCAATCAAGTCCACGTGGCTGGCGCTTCTAACCCTCGCGAGCGGCGTCGCCGCCGTGGCCGGGGTGCACGAGCTCGCGGTGTTGCTCGGTGCCGCGGTGGTGGCGGCTGCCGCCGGAGCCGGTCGCGGCGGGGCGACAACGCCGGCCGTCAGTTTGGTTCCTGTCACCGCCGTGCGTGGGATCGTCACGGCGGCCGCGTCAGGCGGCGCGAGTGCGCAGGCGGCGGCCTCCCTTCTTCCGCTCTTCGGCATCTTCCTCAAGATCGGGTCGCTCGTCTTCGGAAGCGGCTACGTGCTTCTCGCCTTCCTTCGTGCGGACCTCGTGGAGCGCCTGGGCTGGCTCACCGAGCAGCAACTGCTCGATGCCGTGGCCGTCGGCCAGGTCACGCCAGGGCCGGTCTTCACGGCGGCGACGTTCATCGGGTATCTGTTGGCGGGCGTGCCGGGGGCAGCGGTGGCGACGTTAGGCATCTTTCTCCCCGCCTTCATCTTCGTGGCCGTGAGCGGGCCGCTCGTACGGCGGATCCGGCAGTCCCGCATTGCCGGTGCGGCGCTCGACGGCGTGATCGTGGCCTCGCTCGCGCTCATGGCCGTCGTGACGTGGCAGCTCGGCCGCGCGGCGATCGTCGACGTCTTCACCGCCGCCGCGGCGATCGTCGCCGGCGGCCTGTTGTTCACGGGGCGCGCAACGCCGGCCTGGCTCGTCGCCGGTGGGGCGCTCGCAGGCTACCTCTCCGGCGTCGTAATGCGGTAGCCTCGGTGTCATTCCGAGTCACGTTAGGTGTCGCCGCGCGTGAACGCGTCGACGAGGCTGCGAAGCTGACGCTTCGTGCCGGCTACCTCGAGCCCGGCTGGTTCCGATCCCGACGGTAGCCCTTCCAGGAACAGCCGTGCGATATCGGCTGCCGAGCCACGAATCCGTAAGTCCGCCGCCGGCACCCCGCCGCGGCCGATCTCGGCCCGCTCTCCGCGCAAGACCATATGGTAGGGCGCTCCGTCCACCTCGAGCTGCGCCGCGAGTGGCTCGCCACCTCGATACCGACGCCGCAGCGCGACAAGGAGCCAATCGATGCTGCGCCGGTCGCGCAATGAAGGCTTCCCCATGCGGCGCCAGCCCCAACGACCGAGGGCATGGATGGCAGGCTCGAGAGACTGCCCCTCACCCGTGAGCAGGTACGCGGTTGACCCGTCCGCTCCCGAGCCCTGCTCGATCAGGCCGAGCGCCTCCATCTCCTTCAGCCGCTTCGCGAGGAGGTTGGTCGTGATGCCCGGCAGACCGCGCAGCAGGTCGGTGTAGCGCTGCGGACCGAGCAGGAGGTTGCGGACGATGAGCAGCGTCCACCGCTCACCCACGACATCGAGCGCGCGCGCGAGCCCGCAGTACTGGTTGTAGGAGCGTTTCGCCATCAACTATTGATTTATAAAGCTGAAGCTTTACTTTCTGATAGCACCAATACAACCTACGTCCGAACCTCTCTATGGTCAACGCCTCACCAGTGCTCGTTTGGTCGTTCGTCGGCCTCGCTGTTCTCGTTGCCGCCGGCTTCATAGTCGCCGTCCACCGCGCCGCCGTCGCGACCGCCCATCCCCACCCTCGTCGCCTTACGATCGTCACCGGCGTCGCCACGGCTGCCTGGCTCGCGCTCACCGCGGGGCTCGCAGCCAGCGGCGTCATGAGCTTCACCTCGCGGCCGCCCACGATGCTCGTCCTCGTCCCGGTCATCTTCGCGTTAGGGATCGGACTCGCCGGGTCGAACCTCGGGCGGCGTCTCGCGACCGGACTGCCGCTCGACGTGCTGGTCGGCTCCCAGGCCTTCCGTCTGCCCCTCGAGCTCACGATGCATCGCGCCTACATCGAAGGGTTGATGCCGGTACAGATGAGCTACTCGGGCCGCAACTTCGACATTCTGACCGGCATCTCGGCGATCGTCGTCCTGGGCGTCCTCGTACGCCGCCCGAAGGCGCTCTGGCTCGTGCGCCTCTGGAACGTGGGGGGACTCCTTCTGCTCGCGAACATCCTGACCGTCGCGTTGCTCTCCGCGCCCACCCCATTCCGGGCCTTCCACAACGAGCCCGCGAACGTCTGGATCACTCACGCGCCATGGGTGTGGCTGCCCGCCGTGTTCGTTCTCGCGGCGATCATGGGGCACATCGTCGTGTTCCGTCGCCTCCTGCACGAAGCAAAGGCGCAGACAGTAACGGGTCACGGCTGGCCGTAACGGCGGCGCGTACGGAAGAGCCCGTTGACTCGCGTGTCGTGTCGTGGTCTCGCAATCGGCGTAGGCCGTCCAGGCCGGGCCGCTCAGCCGAATCAGGTCTCACATCGAGACGTGATTCCGCCGACGCCGCGTTGACGGCGACGGCTAGCGCATTCCGCCCCCTGTGCGTAACTCGAATGATCCGGTGGCCGCCCGCGATGCACGACTGGCCACCCATTTCGTCCTCCGAGCCTGTTGTTGAACCGGGAGCTGCATCTATGCACACCGTTCGTTCCGCGTACGGCCGTACGTTCCGCCTCTGCTTCGCTACCCTCGCTGTCGGGGCAACCAGCGTCGCCGGCGCGCAGCCGGTCGCCA